>WFRO01000058.1 GCA_015486475.1 Bacteroidales bacterium | reverse complement strand
TGTTCACCACCTTGTCGGTGTCAGTGATGATGGTCTCCTCGGCGTCCGGCATCAGGGCCATGTAATGTTTTTCCAGTTTGGAGTAGAGGGCCAGTTCCACCTTTTTGGGGTCGACGAACACGAACTTCAGCTCGGCGGGATGCTTGCGGTAAAGGAGGGAGGTGATGATCACGTTGAGGCCTACCGATTTTCCCTGTCCTGTGGCGCCGGCGACCAGCAGGTGAGGGGCCCGGGCCAGGTCGAAGATATAGGGCTCGCCCGAGATGGTGCGCCCCAGGGCTACCGGCAGGTCATAATTGGCATCCCGGAAAGCACGTGAGGTGATCAGCGATCGCATGGAGACGATCTCAGGATTGAGGTTGGGCACCTCAATGCCGATGGTGCCGCGTCCCGGGATGGGGGCGATGATGCGGATGCCGAGGGCCGCCAGGCTCAGGGCAATATCATCCTCCAGGTTCTTGATCTTGGAGATGCGTATACCCGGCGCCGGAACGATCTCGTACAAAGTGACCGTAGGACCGATGGTGGCCTTGATCTTATCGATCTTTATCTTGTAATGGGCCAGCGTTTCCACGATCTTGTTCTTGTTGTTCATCAGCTCCTCACGTGTCACCGGCGTATTGTTCGACTCGTAATCGATGAGCAGGTCAACAGGCGGGAAATGATAGTCGGAGAGATCCAGCGTGGGATCGTACGGCTGGCTGTCTATCTCATCCTCAGAGACCTGGTCGCCGGAGAGGTCTTTCTTGCTGACCTCCAGCGTTACCTCCGCTTCCTGTTCCTTTTTCACTTCCTTATCCCCGGTGTCGCCGGGGGGAGCAGGCTCCGGAATATCATCTTCCTCAAAGGTCACCGTATGGGTCCCGGCATCTGTTCCTTCTCCGGCATCATTGCCGGGAATATCTGCCACAGCCCCGGCGCCAGCCGGATCCTCCTGATGACCCGCAGATCTTTTGCGGAAAAGGATGACAGGCACATGGAAAAAGGCCAGGAAAAAGACGATGTTCAGAAAGATGAGCAGGAAAGCATCCCCTATGCGTCCCAGCAGACTGTTCAGCCAGCCGGTCGTGAAATATCCGAACTCACCCCCGAAACCGCTGCCCAGGTAACCATTGGAATCACCCAGGATGAAAGCAATGGACAACGAGCCGAGAATGGTCAGGGTGAAAAGGAACCAGAAAACCCTTTTAAAGGGGGGCGTTTTTACTTTGAACAGACGGAGACCGGCATACAGAAAGAGCAGGGGAATGGTGAAAGAGAAGATGCCAAACCATTTGTATATCAGGAGATCGGACAGCTTAGCTCCCCATTTCCCGGACCAGTTCTGCACATGTACTTCCGCACCCGAGAACGCCCTGCCGGTTTCAAAGCTCTGATCCGCTTTCCATGTGAAGAAATAAGAGATCAGGGCAAAGAGAAGATAAAGGCCAAAGAAGATCAGGAAGACGCCCACGATGATCCGGAAACGCTCATCCCTGAAAATACTTTTTTTCTTTTTTCTCCCGGGCTTTTTGTTCTTACTGTTTTTCACGCACTGTTTTTTTGCAAAATAAATAAAGAGATGTACAAAGAAAAAGTAAATCGGAAAGAATTATTGCGTGAAGAAGAGAAAAAACGGAAAGAAAAAAGATATCTCACTTCATCAGTTTTGTCAGGATGTCTTCCAGTTGTTTCCGGGAGACTTTGATGTAATCTTTCCGGCGGGCAAAGACCTTGTCATCGATATCCTTAAAATAAATGCCTGTGGCCGTGAGTTTCATCTTAAGCGAGCTGATGTTAAGATAAAATTCGAGAAGCACCCCGTTGATATCACTGTAAGGCGTGGCACGATTGGGATTCTTTATGGGGATGTCGGTGGTATAATAAATGGGGATGGGGACATTGTTGTCAGGCAGGACCACAAAGGCCTCTTTGGCTATATACCCGCAGATCTCTTTGGTTTGCTTTCCCTGTTTTACCGTAAGCCTGGGGATGCTCCCGAACCCGGCTGCCGGCTCATTGTAATCCCCCTCATAGTAAAACTTTTTATCCAGAACGGTCAGGTAAGTGATGTTGGTCTTCTTGTTGGTATTCACTACATTGCAAATATTGAACAACCCGAAAAAACCGTTGATCTCCATGGCCGTGTTGTTGTTCTTGAAACGGACCGTTAGCTTTTTCGGCAACATGTCGGTATTGAAGTTCTTCAGATCGTTCTTCAGGTACTCTATGTCATAAATGATCTCGCCCTGCTTTTCGTGGGACACGGTTCCTTTCTTACATCCCGCCACGGACAATAATCCAAGAGCGAGTATGATGAGATATTTTTTCCGGATCTTCATATTTGCGTAAGCACGAAGATAGTAATGTTAAAAATAAACTTAAATAGTTTTATAGAAAAGATGACCGCATTCATCAAAAAAAAGTTGCATCCCGTATTGATCCGGACAAATATTTTACCTCAGCACAAAACTCTGATAATAAGATCCCGGCGCATAATTCGGGTTAAATATAGAATAAATCCTGTTAAAAAAACACTGTGATATGCAGGATGTGTATAATGATACGATAATTATGTCTATTTTTAGGGGGCAGATGTTTTTTTTCTAAGTTTGTGTCTGATGCCGGATCAACAAAAAATGATATGGGAAAACTTGCGGTTGTTGCACTGGGAGGTAATGCGCTTTTGCGGGATAATCAGATAGGGACCATTGAGGAGCAGGAGCAGAATACCACGGATACGCTGGAGAATCTTGTTTTCCTGTTGCGGGAGGGATACAACCTGGTGCTTACCCACGGCAACGGACCCCAGGTGGGGAATATCCTGTTGCGCAACGATGCCGGCGAACAGGTGTACGGTATCGCCCAGATGCCGCTGGATATCTGTGTGGCCGACTCGCAGGGCGGCATCGGTTACATGATCGAGCGGATGCTGCACAATGTGCTGCAACGCCACGGCATCAGCCGCAATGTGGTGACCCTGGTGACGGAGGTGCTCATCGATCCGGATGATCCGGCTTTCCGCAATCCTTCCAAACGTATCGGCAGGATCTATACCCATGAGCAGGCGGACAAGCTGGCCCGGGAGAAAGGATGGGTGTTTAAGAAGGAGGTGAAAGAGGATCTTTCCGGCTGGCGGCGTGTGGTCCCTTCTCCCCGTCCGCACAGGATCCTCAATGCGCCCATGGTCGAAGAGCTGGCCCGCCGGGGACATATTGTCATCGCCGCCGGCGGAGGCGGTATCCCGGTATATCAGGATGAAAAGAACATGCTCCGGGCTGAAGAGGCGGTGGTGGACAAGGACCTCTCCTCCTCGCTGCTTGCTTCCACCATCGGGGCCGAAGAGTTCTATATCCTTACCGATGTGCCGTTCGTCTTCATCAATTACAAGAAAAAAGACCAGGAGATCATCGAATTTCTTGACAGGAACGACGCTTTGAAGTATCTTCGCCTCGGAATGTTCGGTGAAGGGAATATGGCGCCCAAGATACGGGCGGCCGTCGATTTTGTTGAGAAGGGAGGAAAGAAAAGTGTGATCACCGAAGCCACAAAACTGGAGGACAAAAGTTACGGGACCAAGATCACTCTGAAGTATGACGATTAAACCTGAAAATTATGAAAAAAGATCTGAAGAACCGCAGTTTCCTGAAGCTGCTCGATTTCACGTCTGAGGAGATCACTTATCTGCTGGAGCTGGCTGCTGATCTGAAGCAGGCCAAAAAAGAGGGGCGTGAGCAACAATACATGAGAGGCAAGAACATCGCCCTGATCTTTGAGAAGACCTCCACCCGCACGCGCTGTGCCTTTGAGGTGGCCGGTTATGACCAGGGGGCCGGGGTCACCTACCTCGATCCTTCCGGTTCGCAGATCGGTCACAAGGAGTCGATCAAAGATACTGCCCGTGTGCTGGGCCGCATGTATGACGGCATCGAGTACCGTGGCTATGGCCAGGACCGTGTGGAAGCCCTGGCCGAATATGCCGGTGTGCCGGTGTGGAACGGTCTCACCGACGAGTTCCATCCCACACAGGTGCTGGCCGATCTCCTGACGATGCAGGAGCATGCCCGCCGGCCGCTGAACGAGATCGCTTTCTGCTACCTGGGGGATGCCCGCAACAACATGGGCAACTCCCTGATGATCGGTGCTGCCCTGATGGGTATGGACTTCCGGGCGGCCGCCCCCGTGCAGGTACAGCCTGAAGAGAGCCTCGTAGCCAAAGCCCGTGAGATCGCTGCCCGTACAGGCGCCCGCATCACCCTGACCGACGATGTGGAAGAGGCTGTGAAAGGAGCCGACTTCCTCTATACCGACGTGTGGGTCTCCATGGGAGAGCCGGCAGAGGTGTGGGAAGAGCGGATCAGGTTGCTCAAGCCCTATCAGATCAACCGCCGCGTGATGGAGATGACCGGCAAGCCGGAAGTGAAGTTCATGCATTGCCTGCCCTCCTACCACAACCTGGAGACGGCCGTGGGAAGAAAGATCCATGAGCAGTTCGGCCTCGAAGCCATGGAAGTGACCGATGAGGTTTTCGAGTCGGAGGCCTCCATCGTCTTCGACGAGGCCGAAAACCGCCTCCACACCATCAAAGCCGTCATGGTGGCGACGATAGGAACGATGAAGGATGAACGATGAAGCCCGCCGTCGCTAAAGCTATGGCGGACGAAGGATGATCGTCGAACTGTGAACTGTGAACTCTGAACTCTGAACTGAGAACTCTGAACTTTGAACCATGCTCGACTACCTTTGGCTGGTGCTTGGTATCCTTCTGATACTTGTAGGGCTGGTGGGGTGTGTCGTGCCTGTTCTGCCGGGGCCGCCTCTCAGTTTCCTGGGGCTGCTCTTCCTGCAATTCAGTCGTTTTGGTGATTTCTCTGCAGCCTTTCTCATCGGGATGGCTTTGCTGGCGGCGGTGGTGACGGTGCTCGACTATGTTGTCCCGGTGTGGGGCACGAAAAAGACGGGAGGATCCAAAGCCGGTGTCTGGGGAGCCGCCCTGGGCATGCTCGTGGGGATCTTCTTTTTCCCGCCGGTGGGCATCATCCTGGGGCCGCTGGTGGGGGCTGTCGCCGGCGAGGCGATCCACGGGGCTTCCCTGCATCAGTCCTTCCGCGCCGGCATGGGCTCCCTGCTGGGCTTCCTGCTGGGGGTAGGCTTCAAGCTCATCGCCTCCGGGATCATGACCTTCTATTT
>WFRO01000057.1 GCA_015486475.1 Bacteroidales bacterium | reverse complement strand
TGGCACAAAGGCATCCGGACACTGCCTTCATTGCTGCTCACACTGCTGCCTATACGCAGGAGTTTGAAAGCGGTATTTCCGTTCCGGTTGAAGAGTGGGAAGCCAAACTGCCGGACGTGTTAAAACAGAATTTTGAACTCCTGCTGGACGTACAAAACCTATATGCCGATACCGTACTGCTGGGAAGGGATTATCCGGAAAGAAGCAGTGACCCGCGATATAAACTGGACCTGATGATAAACATGGTGAAGAAAATGAGCCCTGCTACCAGAAAAAAACTTGTAAGCAAATTTTTTATTGGTACGGACTTCCCATGGAATTATAAAAAGGATGATCCGGACAGCGGTTATATGTTCCAGGTGAAATGTATGAAGGAAATTTTTGGGGACGATTATGATGAAACCCAAACAACTAAAAACTTTATTGCCTTGCTCCCGGAAGATGTACGGGGGAAATACTTAAAGATATATAAGTATGCCTGATAAAGTAGGGTTGATAAGAATTAGCAGGAAAGACAGAAAATAATGAAAAAAGCACATAATAATGAGTAAAAAAGAAAAAAACGGCTATGTATCTGTCCGGGAAAAGCTGGGTTACGGACTGGGTGAATTTTCTTCCAGCATTGTATGGCAGACCCTTATGTTTTTTCTGCCGGCATTTTATACAGATACTTTTGGGCTGACAGCCGCTGCCGCAGGGACCATGTTCCTGATCGTGCGGCTCTTTGATGCCTTCGACGATCCTATCATGGGGGTCATTGCCGACCGGACTAACACACGATGGGGCAAGTTTCGTCCCTATATCCTCTGGTTTGCCGTTCCTTACGGCATTGTGGCAGTGTTGATGTTTACCACGCCGGATTTTAGTTATGGCGGAAAGCTGATATACGCTTATGTGACTTACTCATTGATGATGCTTATCTATACGGCGATCATGATTCCTTACAATTCTATCGTAGGGGTGATATCACCGCTCAGTGCCGAACGTACCAGCGTGGCCTCCTATAAATTTGTCATGGCTTACCTGGCAGGCATGTCGGTACAGGCGCTCATCATTCCCATGGTTAAAAAGTTCGGCCAGGGCAATGATGCCCAGGGCTATCAGTATGCGATGATGCTGTTGGGGGGTATCAGTATTATATTTTTCCTGGTGGCTTTTATGGTGGTACGTGAACGTGTGGAGCCGGATCCGGCCATGAGCACATCGGTGAAAAAAGATTTGAAAGACCTGTTGAAGAACAAATACTGGATACTCATTTTTTTCACCTCTTTGTTTGTGCTGATTTACGTCGCTGTACGCAGCGGCGCCATAATGTATTACTTTCAATATTATCTCGGAAAGAAAGAGTTGGCTTCCGCTTTTATGGTTTCGGGAACGCTGGCGGTACTGATAGGTGTCTTACCAACCAGATGGCTCTCTGCAAAGATGGGGAAAGCCAGATTGTTCATTGTCTGTCTGGTGATCATCGCTATTTCGCAGGTGTTGTTCTTTTTCGCAGGACCGGAGGACATTGTGTTGATTTTCGCAGCGCAGATCGTCTTCTCGCTGGCCTCAGGCCCCACCATGCCTTTGGTGTGGGCCATGCTGGCCGATACCACGGACTATTCGGAATGGGAAACGGGCAGAAGAGCCACAGGATTGGTATATTCCGCTACCGGGATTGCCTTTAAAGGGGGCTTTTCCATTGGAGGAGCTGTGGCCATGTGGATACTGGCAGCTTTCGGTTATGTAGCCAATGTACAGCAAACCGCTCACTCGCTCCTGGGCATACGCCTGCTGATGAGTTGGGTACCGGCAGTCATTGCGGTATTGGCCATTATCCCACTGATATTTTATAAACTGGACGATAAGACAGTGCAGAAAATAGAAACTGAATTAAAAGAAAGAAAAAAGGAAAACGAATCATGAAATTTGGATTTTTTGACGACGAAAGAAAGGAATATGTGATCACCAACCCCCGTACGCCCCGGTCATGGATCAACTATCTGGGAAATACCGGATATGGAGCAGTAATCACCAACAATGCCGGAGGATACAGTTTTTACCGGTCGGCAGGGCAGGGCAGGATCCTGCGTTTTAGGTTCAATTCCGTCCCTGCCGATCAGCCGGGCCGGTACATCTATCTCCGGGATCGCGCCACCGGGGATTATTGGACTACCTCCTGGCAGCCGGTGGCCAAGTCCCTTGACCTGTACCGGTCTAGGGTGCGTTTTGGCACCGGTTATGCAGTCTTTGAGTCAGAATACAGTGAGATACGCAGTGAAGTGACTTGTTTTGTCCCGCTTGGTCAGGCTTATGAGATCTGGCGGATAAAAATATCCAATAAGGGGAAGAAAAAACGGGATCTCTCCCTGTTTACCTATGTTGAATACCCGGGCAACTGGAACGCCATAGATGACCTGTTGAACCTTCAGTATACGCAATATACCCTGCAGATGGGATACGAGGACGGGATCATCGACCACGGTACCAATGTGCTGATCCCGGAGATGCCGGATAAGTTTGAAGAGAAAGATCAGGGCCGGCATACTTTTCTGACCCTGACCGGCGCTGAGGTGACGGGTTTCGATACCGACCGTGAAGTTTTTCTGGGTTCTTACCGCACCTATGCCGATCCCCTCATTGTGGAGCAGGGGAAATGCACCGGTTCGCTGGCCGCCGGAGATAACGGTTGCGGTACTCTGCAGAGTGATCTGACCCTTGCGCCGGGAGAAGAGAAGGAGATCGCCGTGATCCTTGGTGTGGGCAGCGCCGCAGAAACGGGCAGGAAGGTCAGGGAAAAATACAGGAGCCTATCCCTGTTGCAGGATGAGTTTGATGAGATTGTAAGATACTGGCACGGCAGGATGACCGCTTTTTCCGCCCAGACACCAGATCCCGCTTTTAATTCAATGATCAACATGTGGTTTCCCTATAACAGCCTTACCACTTTCTCCTGGGCACGGGCTGCCAGCCTTGTTTACACAGCCGATGAGAGAGACGGCCTGGGATACCGTGATGCCATGCAGGATCTGATAGGGGTGTTGCACAATATCCCCGAAGAGGCAGAGGAAAGGCTGGAACTGCTGATCACCGGCCAGGTGTCGTCGGGAGGAGCCATACCTGTGATCGTACCCTTCTCTCACCGTCCGGACAAAGAACATCCCCCGGCAGAGGAAGAATACCGTGCCGATGATTGCCTGTGGATGTTTAATGTGATACCTGCCTATGTGAATGAAACCGGCAACACCGGTTTTTACCTGAAAGTGCTGCCTTATGCCGACCGCGGGGAAGATACCATACTCGGTCACATGAAAAAAGCCATACTCTTTAACCTGTCTCATACAGGGATACATGGCCTGCCAAGCGGGCTGAAAGCCGACTGGAACGATTGCCTGCGCCTGGGGAGGGATGGAGAGAGCCTGTTTGTGGCTTTTCAACTAAGGCTGGCATTGCAGACCTATGCGGGGATATGTTCCCGTCTGGCCGTGTCCGGGGAAGAAGAATGGGCATTACAGACCCTGAAAAAACTGGATGCGCTTCTCGACAAGCATGCCTGGGATGGTGAATGGTTCTTGCGGGCCTATGGCCCCGGAGGGGAGAAATACGGCTCCCGTGAAAATGAGGAAGGCAATATATACCTGAATCC
>WFRO01000056.1 GCA_015486475.1 Bacteroidales bacterium | reverse complement strand
CTGATCATGGGAGCCACGATCATGAGCTACGAGGGAGCGCCCAACCATCCCTATCCCAACCGCTGGTGGTCGATGATCGAGAAATATGGCATCAATGTCCTTTATACCTCACCCACCGCCATCCGCGGACTGATGCGTTTCGGCTCCTCCTGGGTGGAGAAACACAACCTCGACAGCCTGCGCCTGCTGGGGTCGGTGGGAGAGCCCATCAACCCGGAAGCCTGGCGATGGTATTATGAGGTGGTGGGGAAAAGCCGCTGCCCGATCATGGATACCTGGTGGCAGACCGAGACGGGCGGTTTTATGATCACGCCCCTGCCGGTGACACCACTCAAGCCCGGCTCGGCGACGAAGCCTTTCTTTGGCAATGAGATCGCCGTGGTGGATGACGACGGTAATGAGATGAAACCGGGAGAGGAGGGGACGCTGGTGATCAAGAACCCCTGGCCGGGGATGGCCCGTACCATCCTCAATGATCCCGACCGGTATGTGGAGAAGTACTGGAAGGCTTATGAAAAACAGGGTTGGTACCTGGCAGGCGACTCGGCCCGCATGGATGAGGACGGCTATTTCTGGATCATCGGCCGCATGGATGATGTGCTGAAGGTGAGCGGCTATCGTCTCGGCTCGGCCGAGATCGAGAGCGCCCTGGTGAGCCATCCCGCCGTCACCGAAGCTGCCGCCATAGGCCTGCCGGACGAGCTGCGGGGCAACGCCATCCATGCCTTTGTGATCCTGAAACAGAGAGAGACGCCCTCCAAGGAGCTGAAAGAGGAGCTGATGCAGCACGTGGTCGACGAGATCGGGCCCATCGCGCGGCCCCAGGAGATCGTCTTCGTAGATAGCCTGCCCAAGACACGTAGCGGCAAGATCATGCGGCGCGTGCTCAAGGCCCAGGCCCTCGGCCAGGACCCGGGAGATATCACGACGCTGGAGGATTGAGACGGCTGCCTTCGGATGTAAATCAAGAGAGGTAGGACAGATAATGCTATTAGAATGCAGCAGTAGAGACGCACAATTTGTGCGTCTCTACTTTATGCATCTGAATAAGGTATTTAGGACAGGAAAATTTTTATCTTTTCCTGAAAAATAGTATGAGATCAGCGGTAATATTTTCATGTTCCCTGCTCCTGACAATGACCCTGCACGCCCAGCAGGTAGTGTTCCGGGAAGATTTTGAGGAGTCTTCCCTGCAGAAGATGGCAGAGCGCTGGGATGATGCCAAAAATGTGGAAGGAATGTTCTTCTCGCAGGATGTCCAGCCAGCCAGCCGGGGGAGACATTCCCTGGCCATGACGTATGTGGCGGGGCGTAACACGGGAGGACACCTCTACAAATCCTTCCCCCGTGGCTTTGACACCCTCTATGCCCGGTTCTACACAAAATTCAGCAAAGATCACACTCCTGTACACCATTTTGTGCATATGGGGGGATACAACCCGCCCACCCGCTGGCCACAGGGCACGGCAGGCTACCGGCCGGAAGGGAACGATCATTTTACCACCGGGATAGAACCGGTGGGCACTCACTGGTCATGGGATTTTTATACCTACTGGATGCACATGCGGGGATGTCCCGATCCCGAACATTTCTGGGGCAACACCTTCCATCCCGACCCGCCGGCGCCCGTGAGGAAGGATGAGTGGATCTGCGTGGAGATGATGATCCGGGTGAATGAACCCGTAAGCAGCTACAATGGTGGGCAGGCCTTCCGGATCAACGGGAAGAAAGTCCTCGATATGGGTAAAGGCTTCCCAAAAGGTTACTGGGTATGGGATAAATTCTATCCCGATCCGGACAGTACGGCCTTTGAAGGCTTTCAGTGGCGCAACGACGACAGCCTGAAGATCAATTTTTTCTGGTTGTTGTATTACATGACCGACGGTGCTCCCGGCGTGAGGGATACCGTCTGGTTCGATGATGTTGTCCTCTCCACCGGCTATATCGGTCCGGCAGAACAGTAGAGCCGCACGATCGTGCGTCCAATAAGGATCATGGCATTTAGTAGAGACGCACAATTGTGCGTCTCTACCTGCATTTTTGTCAGGCGATCCGGGACGGTATATAAATTGTTACATCCCGGACAAAAAGGAGGAAAATATATATGGCAAAATTCAATGATATCATCAACAGTGATAAGCCGGTCCTGGT
This sequence comes from Bacteroidales bacterium, assembly GCA_015486475.1. GTDB lineage: Bacteria > Bacteroidota > Bacteroidia > Bacteroidales > VadinHA17 > DRPN01. The sequence continues at coordinate 60 of WFRO01000056.1, read as the reverse complement.
GGATTTTTCTGCGGAGTGGTGTCAGCCCTGCAGGATGATGCCGCCCATTCTGAAGGAGGT
>WFRO01000055.1 GCA_015486475.1 Bacteroidales bacterium | reverse complement strand
GATCAAAGCAGGGTTTGAAAAATACTGGGGGCGGAAAGATCTTTCCTTCCCGGCGTTCTACGGTGACGGTCATACGGCCGGAGCCATCCTGGATGAGATCAAAGGACTCTTTATATGAAAAAGGAAAAAGTACGTTTTCTGGTGACCGGCACGGCCGGCTTCATCGGCTTCCATCTGGTGCAGCACCTGGTAAAGGCGGGGCATGAGGTAACCGGCCTCGACCAGATCAACGATTATTACGATCCGGAGCTCAAGTATGCCCGGCTGGCGGAGAGCGGCATCCGCCGGGAAGAGATCGCAAAAGGCAAGGAGGTGCCCAGTGAAAAATACGGGAATTATTCCTTTGTGCAGCTCGATCTGGAGGACCAGGAAGGGCTGTTCGGGTTGTTTGAGCGAAAAAAGCCGCAGGTGGTGGTCAACCTGGCGGCACAGGCCGGCGTACGTTACAGTCTCACCCATCCTTACACCTACCTCGACAGCAATATCGTAGGGTTCATGAACATCCTGGAGGCCTGCCGGGCTTATCCCGTCGAACACCTTGTCTATGCCAGCAGCTCCAGCGTGTACGGTCTTAACAAGAAAATGCCTTTCTCCGTGCATGCCCCGGCCGATCATCCCGTGAGCCTCTATGCCGTCACCAAGAAATCGAATGAGATGATGGCCCATTCCTACAGTCATCTTTTCGGCATCCCCACTACGGGCCTGCGTTTCTTTACTGTTTACGGCCCGTGGGGACGGCCCGACATGGCCCTTTTCCTCTTCACCGAACGTATCCTCGGCGGCCGGCCCATCGATGTGTACAACTACGGAGATATGGAGCGGGATTTTACCTATGTGGACGATATCGTGCAGGGGGTGGCTGCCGTGGCGCTGCTCCCGCCGGCAGGCGATCCGCAGTGGGATGGGGAGGATCCCGACCCGGCCCTCTCATCGGCTCCTTATCGCATCCTTAATATCGGCAACAGCCGGCCGGTGCGGCTGATGGACTTCATCCGGGCGCTGGAGAAAGCGCTGGGCCGGGAGGCCATCCTCAACAAGATGCCCATGCAGGCCGGCGATGTGCCTGCCACCTGGGCCGATGTGAGCGACCTCACCCGCCTCACCGGCTATAAACCCGGCACAAGTGTGGAGGAAGGGATAGAAAGGTTCGTAGAATGGTACAGAGAATATTATGGAAGGATGAACGACGATCGATGAACGACGAACCACTAACCACCAACTACGAACCCATTTCCTTCGCGTCCATTGCGAAGATCTTTGCGTCCTCTGCGTGAAGCCTTCAATCAGAAATCACCAATCAAAAATCACAACTGGTCAGCGCAGCTGATCGATGATCCTTTCCATCTCCTCCCTGTGCTCTTCCATGCTGCTGACCAGTTTGAACTGGGTGCGGGCCCGGTCGATGTTGTGGTTGGGATGGTGGATCTTGAAATAGTTATCCCCGTCGAGATAATCGGTGATGAAACGCAGGCCGATGATGAAAGTGAGCATGCGGGCTGAGAAGGGCAGGTAGTCGATCTCGGTATCGTTCAGCTCGTCCCGCACCTCTTCCATGAACCCCCGTGCGAAGGCCTCGTACAGGTCGAGGCGCACAAAGACCTTGCTCAGGTCGGTCTCATCCTCGAAGCTGGAGTTGGCCGTGGTACGTATGGCGTCGCCGAAGTCGTAATGGATGTATCCGGGCATCACCGTGTCGAGGTCGATCACGCAGAGGCTCTTGTCGTTCTCATCGAGGAGCACGTTGTTGAACTTGGTATCGTTGTGTGTGATGCGCAGGGGGATCTTACCGGCCTTGCCCAGGGCCTTGATGGTCTTCATCTCCTCGGCCCGGTCGAGGACGAACTGTATGTCCTCTGTGACGCCGGCGGCCCGGTTCACAGGATCTTTCTCCAGCACGCTATAGAAATTGTCCAGCCGTACCTCCATATCGTGGAAGCCGGGGAGCACCTCGTAGATGCCGGTGGGATCCAGTCCGGCGATGAGCCGTTCGAAACGCCCTATGGCCCTTCCGCCCTGGTAAGCCTGTTCCGGTGTCTCCACACGATCGTAGCTTTTGTGTCTTTCGATGAAGAGATAGACGCGCCAGTAGCTGCCCTCCTCATCCTGGTAGTACAGTTTTCCGTCCTTTGCCGGGATGATCGTCAGCGTCTCCCGGTCGGGGTCGGAGCCGGGGATGGCGTCCAGTTTTTTGCGGATATGGGAGGTGACCAGGAAGATATTGTTCTGCAGCTCCTCCACATCGCGGAAGATGTTGGTGTTGATGCGCTGCAGGATATAATTGGGTTTGTCTGCTTCGGTGGTGGTCACCCTGTAGGTGTCGTGGATATGTCCCGAGCCGAAAGGCGCGCCTTCTTCAAAGGTGCCTTCGCACTTAAAATGTCCGAACACATCCGCCAGTTTATTTTTCATGGTTGTCAGTGAAGTTATGAGTTAAAAGTATCGAGTATCGGGTTGGTCACATCCTCTCTTTATATTCTCGTTGATCATTATTCATATTTCTAAGAAAGGCTTCACGCAGAGGGTCGCAGAGCAGTGCGCAAAGAGCCGCAAAGGGAATTGTTTGAGGTTTGAGGTTTGATGCTCGCTGCGCGAGCGTTTGAGGTTTGAGGTTAGTGGTTAGTGGTTAGTGGTTCGTAGTTCGTAGTTTACCCAGCACCCAGCACCTTTAGGAAGTGTAGAGTACTTGGAGTACTTGGAGTTCATTACCCCATATTCCATCTTTCCACCATTCCATTCTTCCTTTTTCCTTTTGCCTTTTTACTTTTGCCTTCACTACTGTGGAGTACTTGGAGTACTTGGAG
>WFRO01000054.1 GCA_015486475.1 Bacteroidales bacterium | reverse complement strand
TTTTGCAGCAGGCCGGTTTTCCAGCCGTAGGCTTCGTGGAAGTTGGAAGTGGCGGCAGCCAGCGCTTCCCGGTTGCTCAGGCAGGCGCGGTGCAGCAGCTCCAGCTCGGTGTGGAGGGAGATGCCGGGCATGGTGCCCCACACGTCGGAGGCGCTGCCGGCGAGGTACCGGGCGCCGGCGGCATGATAGACGGGCTCGATGCGCATCTGCTGCAGGGCCAGGGCCGTATAGTTCTTCTGTATCTCCGGAGGATAATCATGGTTGCCTGTGACGGGATCGGCGGGGTTGTTGATATCGGCAGGGTCGAGGATCTTTGCAACGGGGAAAGACCACGGGTTTTTGTGTTCGGGCAGATCGAGGTAGAGGAGACTGAGGGTGGGCTGTATGAAGCTGTGGGAGGCGGCCAGGTCCTCGCCGTACTGCCGCACCCGCGGGTCGGCGGGGTCGAGGTGCGACAGCCAGCGGTAGTAGCGCCATTTGGGCGAGTCCATTTCATTGCTGAAAGGATGGCCGGCCACGGCTGCGGCCATGTCCTGCGGGGCCAGTTCGAGAGAATAACGGGTGAAATGGACAAAAGCCTCCACGCCGGCCGCCATGGCCTGGTGGTAGGTGGTGTGGCCCAGCTCGCCGATGGTGTTCATCCCCAGGGCACGTGCCCTTTCTACCAGCAGCTTCAGCTGCTCCGGCTGCAGACCGTACATCAGCAGCACCACGCGGAACCCTGCATCGTGGAGTGAGTCGAGGCGGGCCAGGAGAGCCTCCGTGGGCGCCGGTTCTTCACCGACACCTTCCAGGTGCCGGATGTTGGGTGAAGGATCGGCAGCGGCAAAAAAGTCGCCCCGCCGGCCGCCGTCCACCTCCAGCAGGTGGGTGACACCCATATAGAGGTAAGCATTGGCATAGGCCTGGTTGTTGAGGGTGCCGAAGCCGTCGGTGAGGCCGGGGAGGAGGTATTTCCCTGTGGCGTCGATGACCTGGATATGGCGGGGCAGGGGAGTAACGGGCTCGCCGGTACCTGTCTCCACAATGGTGTCGTTACGGATCAGGACAAAAGCGTCTGAGAGGTTCCGGTCGCTGTGGCCTTCATCCCTCACATCGATCAGCGTGCCGCCTCTCACCAGAAGCCAGGAACCGTTTGTTGCGGGTGTGTGGCACCGCTGAAAGAGCATCGTCAGTCCCAGTAAGAGGAGAAAAGTCAGGGAGTGGATATTCTTTTTAAAGATTGTTGTCATAATTCAGAAATCAATGGTCATTAGGCTGCTTTGCAGCCGAAATTAGTTCGGGCAATGCCCTCACGAAATTAGCTCGCTAACGCTCGCGAAATTAGGTAGTAATTAAGTAGTTAATCATAAATCATCACTCATAAATCAAAATTCGATATTCGGTGTTCGATGTTCGATGTTCGATATTCCTCGTTCATCCTTCATCCTTCATCCTTCCTAAAACGTTCCCCCGTTCCACCCGAACAGATGTCTTTCGGCATTGGAGAACTCGATGTAGATGCGGTCCTGTGGCACCCCCAGGTTGTTCTCGAGGAAGGAGCAGAGCTCGGCGGAGATATCGGCCGTCTCCTCCTCCGGCAGGCCGATGCTTTTCAGTTCGACGAAAGCGGCCGGCGTGGTATGCTCTCCGAACATCAGGTCGGTGCCGGGTTCGGGGATGATCATGATGTATTGCGGGGGCTTGCGCAATACCCTGCTCAGCAGGGCCGTGGCATCCTTCATGAACGCCTCTTTGTCGACGATCCCTGCATTGGTCTGGACTTTCAGTACTGGCATGGCAATAGTGTTTTTTGTTGTATGAATAGTTCATACAAATATGGGGAAAATAATGGTACGATAACAAACCGGTTACGGGATGATCTCCGTAAAAAAAAATAAAGATCATCCCTGAAAAGACCAAATTTTATTTTAGTTTTAGCCTTGTAATGTGATAAAAAATGAATGCAATGAAAAGGATAAAAAGATCTTTACCGGTAATGTTAAGTTTTTTGGTCCTGTGGCTGTGGAGTGGATCACTGGTCCTGTCCCAGGAGGATCAGATGAACTGTTATTCCGTCCTGGCGGGGAAGAAAGCCACGGTCAACGGGGCGGTGATGTTCGCCCACAATGAGGATGACGGCGGACGGCAGGTGGTGCGCTGGTTCCATGT
>WFRO01000053.1 GCA_015486475.1 Bacteroidales bacterium | reverse complement strand
TCAAATTTCAGGGTAAAATGAGAAACAACACGAGTTCTTACCGTATCTTCTATTACTATTTTGCGTTCAGCCAGAGGCATCATGATATATCCGGCCCTGTTGGGTTCATACTCCAGGAGGGTGGTCCCGCCCGTGGGATAGACGATCCTTTTCAGGAGACCTGCCTGCACCTTTACCGTATCGGGCCGGCGGTCGGCGCCGGGCAGTTGCCACACTTTCTCATCCGCATAACTCAGATTTAAATGGGCCTGCAGGAACCAGTCGTAGTTGAACGCCCCCGACCATCCCGGCTGAGGGTCAAGGACCGAAGGATCATGGGCGTTCTCGACGTTGAGCGCCGGCACAGGCGTCTCATTCTTCCGGCCGTTGTAATACCCCCAGAGATCTTTGGCAAAAGAGCCGCGCGGGGGCAGGGGCTGCGGATCGTAAAAGAACATATAGGGAGGTTTGCGAACCCTCCCGGCCAGTTCGGTGATCTTGTCGAGGCGCAGCCTTTTGCAGGGCCTCAGATAATCCTGGGCCGTTCCGCATCCCGTGGAAGGAAAGAAACTGTAATCAAAATAGAACCGGCGGTCCGGCGCATCCCTGCGGGGATGGTTCACCACCACCTGCCGCAGGGCTGTGATCGTACCTCCGGGATACTCTTCCAGCACCTGCGGGATGAAAAGGATGCTGAGCGAGCTGTCACCGAACGACTGGACGATCTCTTTGGGATACTTCTCCAGGATGGTCGTGGAGGAGTATTTATACAGATCGTCCCACGAAGGATATGTGTTCCCCTCCTTTTTGAGTGAAACGGGATAACGGCGTTCCTCGCTTCTTTCATCATAACGGAAGAAAAAAAGGTCCTCTCCGTTAGCGGAGGAGATCTCCGATACATGCCAGGCCGAATAGAACATCTGGGACGGAGAGCCGTTGGGCGTGAAATACAGGGTCTTCTCGGCAGCTTCCTCCCCTCCGAACAGATAAGTCACCCCTTTGTCGTCAACGATCTTCCAGGCAATGATGTTCCCGTTGGGATCACGGGTATAGGAGATCTGCAGGTCAGCGGGGGACAGCAGGACGGGCCTGCCGGCCGTGTCAAGGAAAAACTGTCCGCTGTGACCGGAAAAGTTGTAGCTGAACAGGTCCGGTTCGAGGTCGATCTGTCCGTACGCCGCCAGATGGAGCATATCAAACTGTTTTTCAACGGTGTTGCCCGCCGGCTGCCAGACGTTGAAAGGATCGGTCACATAAGGCAGCAGATGCAGAAAGTTCTTCCCCGACTCGAGGTATCCTTTGGGCAGGTCGTCGGCCCGCCCTTTCACCACGCGGGTGATAGCCCCTCCGGCGTGGAGCGTCCAGCCCAGACCCGTCCATCCGGGGATCTCCCCCACCTTCATGCCGGTGCTGTGATAGCTCAGGTACACTGGTACGGAGACCACGTCCCCTTTCAGGGTCCAGAGTGGGATCTGCACGGAAGGGCTGCCTGTATACAGGGAAACGTCCACGTTGCCTGCCCGTGTCAGAGCCGCCGCCCCCGGCGAGGGCGGGATGAGATGATCCAGCCGCTGCGCCACCTCCTGGGCCGGTAAACCTGCCGGGAAAAGCATGAAAAAGAAAAACATGCCTCCCCATAACAGCCGAAATAACAGGTTTTGTTTCATCCCGGACATATTTTCTCTATCTGCTGATGATCATGATCTTTTTGGTGATCTCACCCAGCGAAGAACGCATCTTCAGGTAATAGACCCCGTCTTTCAGGTTCTCCCGTGCCCATTCGAACGAGTGGATCCCTTTTTCACCGCTCTTCTCTTCCAGCACAAAAAGCTTTTTCCCCGACACATCCCAGATGCTGATCTCCACATCCGTCCCTTCGGGCAAGGTGTAGAGGATACGCGTTACGTCAGCAAAGGGGTTGGGATAGTTGTACAGGTCATAGATCCCCGTCACATCCCTGGCTTTCACCTCTGCCTCTGCCGTGACACTGCATCCTGCCGAGTCGGTCACCTGTACCGTGTAGGTGCCAGCCTGCAGGTCCGTCAGGTCCTCGCTCTCATCCCCCGTATTCCACAGGAAGCCGAAAGGAGGCAGACCCGAGGTTACGGTCAGGTCGATAGCGCCGTTGAAACCCTCCGGCAGCACCTCATCCCGCACTGCCAGGCGAACCCGCACCGAATCGCCGGCAACATGAATGCTGTCCTGTGCCACACATCCGTATTTATCGGTTATTTGCACTTTATAATATCCCGTATCGCTCACCTGCAACTCCGGGGTGGTAATATCCCCCGGTGTCCAGAGGTAAGAAGCATATCCCCCTCCGGCCTGCAGGGTGTCGGTCTCTCCCGTGCACAGGTACTGCTCATCCGGCAGATCAAAGTGGAGGAGGGTGCAGGGATCGAGATAAGTAGCGAGCCAGGGTGTACAGCCCTGCCTGTTGCCACCTGTCCAGAGGAGCAGATCAGCCGTGACGGTGAGGAAAGAGAGCGTCCGCTCCTCCCCTGCTCCGGGCTGGCGGGCCCAGAGGATCGTGCCGTCCTGCGCGGTTTCTGCCAGGAAAAGCGCAGGCTCCCGCCCCGTGGCAGAGACCGTATCGCCGCCCAGCACCACCGTACCTCCGCAGCTGCCAGCCAGGAAGGTCCTGCCCCGGCGATCCACCGCCAGGGCCTCCACACGGTCGGCCTGCCCGCCACCCAGGGTCACGAACATCCCCCGGTCCTCTCCCGGCGAGAGAAGAAATCCGTCTTCATATCCGGCAGAGACCACCAAAGTATCTTCCGTAACAAATGTTCCTGAAAAAGAGCCACCCAGCAGGAGACTGCTGTCCGGCCGGAGGATACCGCCGGAGAGCCTCAGGCCACCTGCACGGCCCAGGGTCTCCGGATGCCGCATGCCGGCGCTGTCACATCCCGCCAGGAAGAGGGATCTGCCCTCATCACACCTGAGAAGACTCTTGCCTGTGGCCAGCTCCTGTGTGAAGGTACCGGCCGCCAGCAGGGTGTCGCTGTCTGCCGGCAACAGGAGGTCTATCTCCTGCTCCCCTGCCCCGCCGGCGATGTAAGCATGTACCTTGTCACTTGCATCCACCCGCAGGAGGAAAGCATCTTTCCTGCCCCGGGCCCTGTACACGGTGCCGGCCACTTCCATCTTCCGGAACCAGCCTCCCAGCCAGATATGCTGTGAGCTGTCCTGCACCACCGTCCGTACCCGCCCCATGAATCTCCGCATCAGCAGACGACCGGCCGTGACCTGTCCCGCCGCATTGAGTATGACCATGGCCATCGCCGGCAACCCATGTGAGCTGTAAACTGTATCTCTTGCAGACAGGTCTTTGCGAAAGGAGATGAAGAGGAGCGCATCGCCGCCGGGCAGGACCAGGAGCTGCTGCAGGTCGCACAGACCTGCACAGGAAGCCACCACCTTCAGAGAAGATACCTGTCCCGTGGAGTCCGATTTGCCAACAAAGATGCTCATCCCGGCAGTGTCGGTGATCTCCCGGCCTCCCAGCGAGAGCGTACCGTCGAAGCTTCCGCCGAAGAGCAGATGACCCGAGGTGTCGGGAGCAGCCTGCATCAACAAGGCCCGCTCCCCTTCACCTGTAATCGTTTTATAGGGAATATACGGCTGCCCCCACAGCAAAAAAGAGGACAGCAGGAACCCGGTCATTATCCCTATCCTGCGAATGAAAGACATGTACACACTGCAAAATAAAGCCCGGAAACCGGGCGCCTTCATCTTATAGTGTCATGAAACGGAAAATCTTGTCTGTTTCGGAATATGTTTTACAACATACCAATAAAAAGTTGATTGGTTGATGAGTTGAATAGTTGATAAGTTTTGAAACCTGAAACCTGAAACCTGGAACCTGGAACCTGGAACATGGAACCTGGAACATGGAACCTGGAACCTTCTTTTGCCTTTCCTCGTCCGCCGAAGCCTAATGTTAAGTCAACATTAAAACAACGCATTACATAGCCTACCCGCCCCCCTAACCCCCTGAAGGGGGAACCCTCACCCACACTGGCTATTTTTGTGGGCGGACTTCCCCTTTCCTCGGGCACCGGAATCCCGGTACCGGGACGAAGGTGACAGGGGACAGAGGGGCGCGAAGGGAAAAAGGTGTATTGAATGCGTCATAATTAAGTTGACATATCAATAGACGAAGTCGGATTATTTTTGCCTTTTGCCTTTTGCCTTTTGCCTTCTGCCTTATTACTTATTACTTTTTACTTCTCCCTATGTTTCACCACGGTAAACAACAGATGGTTATACGGCAGCCGTACGCTCCTGTCTTTACGGAGCACGACGAGGCCGCGCTGACTGTCATACCCCCAGTCGGCCCAGTTGAGCAGGTCACGCCGGCACTGCACCGCCACGTAGGTCCCTTCGCGCAGACGGGCCACAGGTCCCGGCACATCGGTAAGGTTAAGTCCCAGGTGGAAGAACTGAACGATCTTGTTGCGGTTGCGGGTGAGCACCAGTCTCACCAGTCCCTCACCCAGCTTCGTGACGGTCTCTATGCCGGGCAGGGCCGTAGTGGCCAGGTCCAGTCCTTTTTTGATAACGTCCGAGTCGAGCACATGCAGGGCTGCCTCATCCTCTTCGTTGGCCAGGTTGATCACATTGACCTCGAAGGCGATGCCTTCGGC
>WFRO01000052.1 GCA_015486475.1 Bacteroidales bacterium | reverse complement strand
CACGCGGACGGTGCATTTTGAGATGCCCCCGCCGAAACCACCCTGCAGAATGATCCCGGCCGATGAGCCGGAAAAGATCCTCGACCTGCTGGAACAGGAGGCCAAAGTGATCAGACTGTAGAAGCTCGATGCTTGAAGCTCCCCGCCCGGACGACCGTCCGGTCGGACGGGGAAGCTTGAATAACTATGAACTATGAACTCTGAACTTTGAACCATGAACTATTAACTCGATACCCGATACTCAAAACTCACAACTCTTAACTCAAATCATGTCTTTACTCATCTTTGCGGACAACCACAACGGACATTTCCCCAAGCATACGCGGGAACTGATCTCCTATGGCCGGCGCATGGCTGAGGATCTGAACACGCAGGCTATCGTGCTGGTGGTGGGGGCTCTCTCCGATGAGGAGCTCCTCATCCCGGGGAAATACGGTGCACACCGGATGCTGACGGTAGACGACCCCCGTTTTGAGGTGCTGGATCACAAGCTTTATACTTCCCTCATTGGGGAGATCGTGTCGCAGGAGGAAATTACCCATCTCCTCTTTTCCTACAGTCCTGCCGGTAAAGCCCTGGCACCCCTCGCTGCCGCGCGTCTGCAGGCCGGATATGTCTCTGCCGTCACGGGTCTGCCGGAGAGCTATGATCCTTTCATCGTGCGGAAGATGATCTTCTCGGGGAAAGTATTTGCCAGTGTAGAGATCTCTACGGAGAAGAAAGTGATCACCCTGGCGCCCAATGCCTGGAAAGAAGAGATCCTGGGAGAGGCGGTGGAGCCGGAAAAGATCTCCTTTAAAGATCTGCCTCAGCCCGTCACCGATCGGCTTTCTCTGGAGCGACATGAGGGCAGGATGATGCTCACCGATGCCGATATTGTCATTTCAGGAGGACGGGGCATGCAGAATGCTGATAATTTCCGTCTCCTGGAGGAGCTGGCCGGCCTCCTCGGCGGCGCCGTGGCCTGCACCCGTCCTGTCTCTGACGAGGGATGGCGTCCTCCCGAAGAGCATGCCGGCCAGACAGGAAAGATCATCGCCCCCGACCTGTACTTCGCCTTCGGCATCTCCGGGGCCATACAACACCTCGCCGGCGTGAGCGGCAGCAAAGTGATCGCCGCCGTCAACAAAGATCCCGACGCCCCCATCTTCGAGGCCGCCGACTACGGCATCGTGGGAGATGCCCTGGAAGTTTTACCCCGCCTGATCGACGAGGTAACAAAGAGAAAAGCTGGGGGAAACAAGGAATGAGCAGTAAGTCGAAAAGTCAAAGAGCCTTGGAACCTGGAACCTGAAACCTGGAACCTGAAACATGTCCCTTTCTTCCGCCATATTCCTCTTCTTCCTCCTCCTCACCCTGGCAGGGTTGGCGTGGACCACATGGCACTATTACCGTTATTTCAGGTTGCTGCGACCGGCCTTTCCGGTGCGGGATATCGGCAAAAGGCTGTGGCTGACGCTGAAGGTGGCCTTCGCCCAGACGAAGATCCTGCAGCGCCCGCTGATCGGCTTTTTGCATGCCCTGGTGTTCTGGGGCTTCCTGCTCATCCTGCTGGGCTCTCTGGAGATGGTCGTGGACGGTATCACAGGCGCGGAGAAAAGCTTTGCGGGATGGGGCAGTATCTATGATCTGCTCACCGCGGTCATTGATGTGATGGCTCCGCTGATCGGCCTCATCGTGCTTATTTTCCTGGCGCGCCGCAATATCTTCCATGTGAAACGTTTTGACGGACCTGAGATCACCCGCCGCTCCCATCGCGACGCCAACATCACCCTCTGGCTGATCTTCCTGCTGATGATCACCCTGACGGGGATGAATGTCTTCTACGTGGCCGGAGGCGGGACCACAGGCAGCTATCCGTTCTCGAAGCAGGTCGCTTCCCTCTTCCAGGCGACAGTGGACGGACCGGTCATGATGACAGGATACCGTGTCTGCTGGTGGATCCATATCCTGACCATCTTCTTCTTTGCCAACTACCTGCCTTACTCGAAACATTTTCATGTCTATCTGTCGATCCCGAACGTGTTCCTTGCCCGTCCCTGGCCCATGGGGAAGCTTCCGGACATGGAGGAGGTGACGCAGGAGGTGAAGAGCATGCTCGCAGGGGAGGAGATCCCCGCCGGCGGGTCCCCGGAGGAAGCTCCGGCACGGTTCGGCATCCTGGATGTGGAGGATATCACGCGCAAGAACTACCTGGATTCTCTCACCTGTACCCAGTGCGGGCGCTGTACCTCCGTCTGCCCGGTCAACCTGACGGGAGGGCTCCTCTCGCCGCGGAAGGTGATGATGGACACTCGTGCCCGCATGGATGAGAAAGGTCCCCTGCTGGTCAGGAGAGAAAAAGAGGACGGCAAAGCCTTGCTGGGGAGCTACATCACCGACGAGGAGCTGTGGGCCTGCACGATGTGCTATGCCTGCGTGCGGGAGTGCCCCCTGACCATCCATCCCCCGGAGCTGCTCCTGGGTATGCGGCGGTACCGTGTGCTGGAGGAGGGCAGCGCCCCGCCGGAATGGAACACAGTCTATGCCAACATCGAGAACAACGGCGCCCTCTGGAAGATGTCCGCCAGCGACCGGATGATGTGGGCGGAGGAGCTGTACCTGCTGAAAGACGGAAAAAAAGAAAAGGTGGAGGTGCCGCGGATGGCAGAGAAGCAGGCGGAGGGCAAAACACCGGAATACCTGCTCTGGACGGGCAGCGCCGGAGCCTTCGACAGCCGCTGCCGGAAAGTGCTGCGGGATATGGTGCGTATCCTGGAATATCTGGGGGTGGACTATGCCGTCCTGGGAGAGGAAGAGCTCTCTTCAGGCGACTTTGCCCGGCGCACCGGCAACGAGATGCTCCTCGTGATGCAGGCCCTGCAGAATATAGAGATCTTTCAGCAGTACAAAGTACACAGGATCCTCACCTGCGACCCGCATGTTTACAATCTCTTCAGGAACGAGTATCCCTCTCTGGGAGAGATGCCGGAGGTGATCCATCATACGCAGTTCCTGGAAGAGATGATCCGGCAGGGGCGTCTGACCTTTCCGGCCCCCTCTCCGGACAGACAAACCGTCACCTATCACGATCCCTGTTATCTGGGACGTGTCAACGGCGAATACCGGGCACCGCGGCAGGTGCTGCAGAGCCTGGGGTTTGAGGTGAAAGAGATGCCCCGCAACCACGGGAAAGCCCTCTGCTGTGGCGGCGGCGGAGGCCAGCTGTTCCGGGAACAGAAGGGAGAGGAACAGATCTTCCGTGTACGTACACGCGAAGCCCTCACCACCGGCGCTGCCACGCTCGTCACCGCCTGTCCCTACTGCATGACCATGCTCGGCGACGGCATCCGCTATGAACAGGCAGAAGAGAAAATGAAAAATAAAGATGTGGCAGAGCTGGCAGCTGAGGTCCTCCACCTTACCCCGTAAAGTGTCCGGATCTTTCAGAATCTGTATAATTATTTTTCTATTGTGGATTTTGGACTTATTTTTGCAAGAGTTAAAAAAAACTATACCGGATGAAAAAGATCAGGAAGAGAATGTCGGCTGTGGTGATGGTCACGGTACTGGCCCTCGCCTTTACATCGGGCGCCTGCAAAAAAGAAAAAAAATGCGGCTGTGACGGCGAGATCAAGTTTGACCTTACCGAGGTGCCGGGGACGATCTATTACCAGGATACCAAATTCACCTACTTTATCTCCGACGGGATCTACTCTTATTTTACCCTGTGCAATGCCGAGGAGATGTGGGATAAGATCAAAAAATTCAAAACGGGAGAACATGTGCTGGTCTCGGGCGGGGTCGGTGATGACTGCATGAAACAGGTCTCGGCCTATGCCTATAACAACTATGTCCTCCATCTGACAGAGATCAAGCTGCCTCCTTTCAGGAAATGATCTTTCCTGCCTGACAGCTTTTTCCCGATCCCCGGGTGAATGTGCCCGCAAACCTATCTGTAATGCATACTTCGCCATCATCGATGCGGATCATTCTTGCAGGGGCAGGCCGGGTGGCCGGCCATCTGGCGGAAGCCCTGCAGGAGAACGGTCATGCCGTCGTCGGGGTGGTCAGCCGTACACCACAACATGCGCAAAGACTGGCGGAGAAGACCGGAGCTGTCTGGGGTACTTTTTCTTCTTTTACCCTTCCTACTGCAGATGTGGTGATCTATGCTGTCAGTGACCAGGCGCTGGAAGAGGTGATCACGGCCATCCCTCCGGGTAGAATGCTCGCCCTACATACCGCCGGTAGCATTCCCATGGATATCTTCAAAGGAAAGGCGAAAAACTACGGTGTGCTGTATCCCCTGCAGACCTTTACCGAAGGGCGGCAGATCGATTTCCGGGAGATCCCCCTGTGCATCGAGGCCAATACGCCGGAGAACAAGGAACGGTTGCAGGCCCTGGCCTCCTCCCTGAGCCGGCGCGTTATTCCGGCCGGCTCCGAACAACGTCTCACCCTTCATCTGGCGGCCGTGCTGGTGAACAACTTTGTCAATCATCTCTTCGTCCTGGCAGATGGGTTGCTGCGGGAGAAAGAGCTACCCTTCGATCTGCTGCAGCCTCTCATGGAAGAAACGGTGGCCAAAGCCCTGGCCATGGGGCCGGAAAAAGCACAGACCGGACCGGCGGCAAGAAATGACGAAAATGTTATTAAAAAGCATCTGGAATTGCTATCTTGTTCGCCCGGAATGCAGAAGATCTACCGCCTGCTGACGGAGAGCATTCAGAGCAACACGCATCCGCAGAAAAAATAAAAGGAAGAGACCCATGCAGCTGAGCAACTTCAAGGAAGAGTTACGTAAGGTGAGGGCCTTTGCTTTTGATGTTGACGGGGTGCTGTCCCATACAGTGATGCCCCTGCATCCCTCCGGCGAGCCCATGCGTACGGTCAATATCAAGGATGGCTATGCCCTGCAGCTGGCGCGCAGGAAAGGGTATCCCGTAGGCATCATCACCGGCGGTAAAACGGATGCTGTACGTAAACGGTTCGAGAACCTGGGAGTGACCGACATCTATATGGGATCGTCCTACAAAAAGGAGAGTTTCCTGAAGTTCCTGGAGAAAAACGATCTGGACCCTGCCCATGTGCTGTACATGGGCGACGACCTGCCCGACTATGAGATCATGGAGATGGTCGGGTTCCCTACGGCACCTGCCGATGCGGTCACCGAGATCAAACAGGCGGCCCGCTACGTCTCCTGGCTCGACGGAGGTATGGGATGTGTGCGGGATGTCATCGAACAGGTGCTGCGTCTCCACAACAAGTGGATGGACGGAGATGCTTTTCACTGGTAAGAAACGATCATGATCAAAGCTTTTTTTCGCCTCATACGTTTTCAGAACCTGCTGATCATCATTGCTACGCAGTGTCTGATGCGTTATGGTCTGCTGGAGGCCCTCCTGCGCCACATGCCGGGCGAGTGGAACGGCCGTCCCGTGGTGGTGCCCGGCCTCCACCTGGTGCTCACGGACTTCCAGTTCCTGCTGCTGGTCTTCTCGACGGTCATGCTCACGGCGGCAGGTTATGTGATCAACGATTATTTCGATACGCGTACCGACAGGATCAACCGTCCCGAGCGGATGGTCATCGACAAAGAGATCCCCCGCCGCAAGGCCCTGGTCATACACATCCTGCTCAACGTCCTGGGCGTGGGCGCCGGCG
This sequence comes from Bacteroidales bacterium, assembly GCA_015486475.1. Taxonomy (GTDB): domain Bacteria; phylum Bacteroidota; class Bacteroidia; order Bacteroidales; family VadinHA17; genus DRPN01. The sequence goes on along the minus strand of WFRO01000052.1, from coordinate 2,198 downwards.
TGTATCTCTCCGTATCGATCGGTTTTTCTTTCCTGGGCATCATCTTTTTCCTGATCGCCGGCCTGCTGTGGTTCTACTCGACCACCTACAAGCGGCAGTTCCTCATCGGCAACCTGCTGGTAGCTTTTCTCACCGCCCTGGTGCCTTTCACGGTGACCCTCTTCGAGATCCCCCTGCTCAACAGGGAGTTCTCGGCACAGATGATCTTTTACCATGCCACCTGGCGTCCCCTGGTGCTCTGGTCGGCCGCTATCTCCGTCTTTGCTTTCATGCTCACGCTCATCCGGGAGATCATCAAGGACATGGAGGATTATGAGGGGGATTATTCCTTTGGCCGGCGGTCGCTGCCGGTGGTGCTGGGCCTCGATGCCACACGCTACATCGTTCTGGCACTGATCCTCACCACGCTGGGGCTTATCCTCTGGGTGGTGCTGGGCTATCTCCGCGATACCATTACCCTGATCTATTCCGGGGTGATGCTGGTGATCCCGCTGCTGTGGCTCTCCCTGGGGACGTGGCGGGCCCGCTCACCGAAAGAGTATCACCGCTGCTCCCTCCTCACCAAATGGATCATGCTGGCAGGTCTGCTCTATATCCTCGTGGCCGATTATATCTTTTCAACGCTCTTTATCTGATCCTGCTATGTTGCCCGCAATGAAAGATAAAAAGGTCATCCTGGCCTCTGCCTCGCCCCGCCGCCGTATGCTCATGGAAGGTCTGGACATTCCCCTGGAGATCGTTACCGGCATCGATGCGGATGAGAGCGTGCCGCCGGGCATGGAGGCAGAAGAGATCCCCGTTTACCTGGCACGCAGGAAGGCAGAGGCTGCCCGGCATCTCATGAAAGATGATACCATCCTCCTCACGGCCGACACCATCGTCGTGCTGGACGGAGAGATGATCGGCAAGCCGGAGGATGAAGAGGACGCCCGCAGGATGCTGCGCCGTCTCTCAGGCAGGGACCATCGCGTCATTACGGGTGTGTGCCTCCGCTCCAAAGAGAAGGAGAAATGTTTCAGTACTGAGTCGAAGGTCTACTTCGGAGAGCTCACCGATGAAGAGATCGCCTACTATGTCCGTACCTACCGGCCCTTCGACAAAGCCGGCTCCTATGGCATACAGGAATGGATCGGCTACGTGAGCGTGGAACGCATCGAAGGCTCTTTCTACAATGTTATGGGTCTCCCCGTGCATCAGGTGTATAGGTGTTTGAAGGAATTCTAAAGGCAAAAGTATAAAGGCAAAAGGCAAAAGGAAGGGAGGATGGAAAATTGGAATTATGGAATAATGGAAAGATGGAGAAATGACTAGCTACTTAATTTCGCGACCGAAGGGAGCAAATTACACGAGCGTCAGCGAGTAAATTTCGCGAACGTAGTGAGCTAATTACTACTTAATTTCATTCGTACAGCGAACTAATAATTTTATATACCCCAAATGTAAATCCCATGAAAAAGCTCCTTACCTCTCTCCTCCTCTCATGGCTCATCGCTTCTTCCCTCCTCCGTGCCGACGAGGGCATGTGGATCCCGATGCTGCTCAGCCGTTTCAACATCGACATCATGCACCGGGAAGGCTTTAAGCTGACGGCCGAGGATATTTACAGCATCAACAAAGCCAGCATGAAAGATGCGGTGATGATCTTCGGCGGCGGCTGCACAGCCGAGCTGATCTCTCCCGACGGACTCCTCATCACCAACCACCACTGCGGATACAGCAGCATACAACGCCACTCCACGGTGGAGCATGACTACCTCACCAACGGCTTCTGGGCCATGTCCCGCGCCGAAGAGCTGCCCAACCCCGGCCTGACCGTCACCTTTCTGGTGCGTATGGAAGATGTGTCACAGCGCATCCTGGCAAAGGTGAACGATCAGATGAGCGAGGAGGAAAGGGAGAAAACGGTGCGGGAAGAGAGCCAAAAGATCGTCGCAGAGGCGGTGAAGGGTACGATATACAAAGCGCAGGTGAAACCTTTCTACCTGGGTAACCAGTACTTCCTGATCGTGCAGAAAGTGTACAAAGACGTGCGGCTCGTGGGGGCGCCCCCCTCGGCCATCGGTAAGTTCGGCGGCGATACCGACAACTGGATGTGGCCCCGCCATACAGGCGACTTCTCCCTCTTCCGCATCTACGCCGGCAAAGACAATGAGCCGGCAGAATATGCCAAAGGGAACCAACCCTACCATCCGGCATAT
>WFRO01000051.1 GCA_015486475.1 Bacteroidales bacterium | reverse complement strand
GTTCAGCACAGACTTTTAGATCATGACAGCATCACAACTCATCATCCTTCTGCTCACCGGTCTGCTGGCGGGTTTTGTCAGCGGAGCCATGGGCGTAGGAGGAGAGATCATCATCGTCCCCTCCCTGGTGTTCCTGCTGGGGATGTCACAACACGAAGCCCAGGGCACCAGCCTGGGCGTTCTCGTACTGCCGGTGGTGGCCCTGGGTGCCTGGAACTATTACAAGAACGGATACCTCAACGTGCGTTTTGCCATCGTGCTCATCATCGCTTTTGTGCTGGGCGGGGTCCTGGGCTCACAGGTGGCCATTATGCTCCCCGACCGGTTGTTGCGCAAGATCTTCGGAGGAGTGGTGCTCATCCTTGCCCTGAAAATGATCTTTGGAAAATAATTGCACCATGACTGACATCACCCTGCAGGAGATAAAACAGGAGGCAGAAAAAGAATATGCTCATCTGCTGGAGATACGCCATCATCTCCACAGCAGGCCCGAGCTCTCTTTTGCCGAGAAGGAGACGCAACGCTATCTGCGGGAGAGGCTCAGGCAATACGGTTTCGATGACATCACGGAGGTGGCGGACACGGGCCTGCTGGCGGTGCTGCGGGGAGGAGACGAGGGGCCGGTCCTGGTGCTGCGTGCCGATACGGACGCTCTCCCCATCACCGAAGAGAACGATATCCCTTACCGCTCGCAGCGGGAAGGGGTGATGCATGCCTGCGGGCATGATGTGCACATGACCTGTCTGCTGGGCACGGCCAGGATCCTGAAAAAGTGGCAGCGCCGCTGGCAGGGTACCCTTCTTTTTCTTTTCCAGCCCGCCGAGGAGAAACTGCCCGGCGGCGCCAAAGCCATCGTCGACAGCGGCATCCTCGACCGTTACCATCCCTCCCTGGTGATAGGGCAGCATGTGGATCCTACACTGCCGGCCGGCAGCGTAGGGTACCGCCCAGGCAGATACATGGCCTCGACCGATGAGTTGTACCTCACCGTCAGCGGCCGGGGAGGTCACGCCGCCCTGCCCGCCAGCGTCACCAACACCCCTTACCTGGCAGCAAAGATCCTCATGGCCCTGGAAGATCATGTCGAAGAGAACGGCCCTGAGGAGTTCCCGTCCCTGCTTCGTTTCGGGAAGGTCACGGCTCCGGGTGCCACCAATGTCATACCTCCCGAGGTAAAGATGGAAGGCACTTTCCGCACCTTCGACGAATCCTGGCGCAGCCGGGTGCATGAACGGATCACAGAGATCGCCGGCCTGCTGGCCCGCCAGGGCGGAGCGCGGGCAGAGCTGGAGATCAAAAAGGGCTACCCGGTACTGGTGAATGATGAAAAAGCGGTCCGGCAGGCCATCCTGTTCTCGGAACAGTTTCTGGGGAAGGAACAGGTGGTCCCGCTCGATCTGCGCATGACCGCAGAGGATTTTGCCTACTATTCCCACCGCTATCCTTCGCTTTTCTACCGGCTGGGAGTCACCCCTCCCGGACAAACAGACGTATACCCCCTTCATTCGCCCCGGTTTAACATCCACGAACCTGTACTGACCACCGGCACCGGTCACATGATATGGCTCACCCTCTCTTTTCTTAAAAACAGAAAAGAAGAAAATTAATCCTCCGCCCGGTCAGGGTTTTCATTTTCTTTTTTATTTTTGCGGGCAATTATTTCAAACCTTAAAAACAAACAGAGTTATGGCATACGTAATTAATGATGACTGTACAGCTTGCGGGACATGTATTGATGAATGTCCGGTGGAAGCTATTTCCGAGGGTGATATCTACAAGATCGATGCGGATCTTTGCACCGACTGTGGAGCCTGTGCAGATGTTTGTCCCGTCGAAGCCATTCATCCTGAATGATCCTTATGAACAGGATAATAAAGATCCCGGTCGTTGTGCCGGGATTTTTTTTTGCTCTGTTTTCCATAGAACCGGATGAGCTAAGTATCCGACAGGAACTCCCTGAAATCTCCCTCCACGAAACGGTAAGGATCGCCGAAGACGGAGCGATGTTCCTTATCCTCCCATACCACTTTCAGACCCACATGAGTATGCAGATAATAGGAGTCATACCTGTCTGTGATCGTACACCAGGTATAGGGTTTGTTGTTCCAGGCTCTCATGAAACGCATGATCGCCC
>WFRO01000050.1 GCA_015486475.1 Bacteroidales bacterium | reverse complement strand
TCCTTTTTCATGGACGGGTTTGCCTATGCCGCCGAGGCTCTCACGGGCCGCTACACCGGCGCCGGGGACATGTCGCTCCTGAAAAAGAGCATCCGGGCCTTCTTCCGCTGGGGCATCCTGCTCAGTGTCCCTTTCTCGGTGGCTTACCTCACAGCGGGCAATTTCATCCTTTCCCTCCTCACGGACAATGCAGCCATCCTGCAGGCGGCCCGGCCCTATCTGTTCTGGGTGAGCCTGGTGCCGCTCCTCTCCTTCCCCGCCTTCCTGTGGGACGGCATCTACATCGGGGCCACCGCCTCGGCCGGCATGCGCAACACCATGCTCTTCTCCACCCTGGCCATCTTCTTTCCCGTCTGGTACTTCACCCAGGAACCCCTGGGCAACCACAGTCTGTGGCTGGCGCTTCTCCTTTTTCTCATCAGCAGGGGTTTGTCCATGGGATTGTTCGCAAAATTTTATATATTTACAGGTAAGGACCGGAAAGCCGAACCGAATTCCTGACATTCCTTTCCCCCCGGCCCCGTCGATATAAAAAAGGATGATCATGAAAAACAGATCCGTTCGTTTTGTCTATCTGTTTATCTTCGGTACAGCCCTGTTCCTGTCGGGCTGCGTCGATCTGAGTGTGGAGAACTTCAACCGGCCCGACTCGGAGGATGTGCTGGCCACCTCCTCCGATCTGATCGCCAGTGCAGGCGATGGTTACAGACTCTGGCACAATGCGATCCAGGAATACTCAGGTCCCGCCCTTTCCATGGCGGCCATGGCCGATGAGACCACCTGCTCCTGGGGATGTGCCGCCACCAATGACCTCTCCATGGAGCCCCGGCAGCCTTTCAACAACAGTATAACTTATACGTATGCCTACGTAACCCGGAGGTATTGGAACAACACCTATTCCGCTTTGACCAAAGTCAATGATGTGCTGAGGATGACCGACGGTCAGGGAGTAAAGATCTATCAGAACGGACAGGACGTGACCAGCATGATCCGGGGGTGGTGTTATTTCGTCCAGGGGGTAGTGCACGGTTACCTGGGTCTGATCTTTGATCAGGCATACATCAACGACTGGGACACCGACCTGGGGCATGAGACCTTCAGCCCTTACCCCGAGGTGTCGGCCGCTGCCATTGCTTTCCTGAACAATGCCCTCGACACCCTCAATGCCTGCAATGATTTTGTCCTTCCCGACGGTTTTATCCGGGGATATAACCTCACACGGGCACAGCTCATACAACTGGTCAACAGCTATGCGGCACGCATCCTGGCCTACACCCCCCGCACCGCTGCACAGACGGCTGCCGTCGACTGGGAAAAGGTGCTGGCTTATGCACAGCAGGGCATCGACTGGACGCTGGCACCCTCCACCGATGATAAAACCTGGAGGGATATCATGAAAGGCTATGGCACTTACCCGGGTTTTGTGCGTATAGACCACCGCATCATCAACCTCATGGACCACGACTATCCCTCCCGCTGGCCCAATGACAACATCCACTGGAACACGCCCGACGGCAAGGACCCCGGCCCGGCCGTATCGGACGATAAGCGGCTGGAAACCGACTTTGATTATGAAGAATACAACAACTTCCGCCCTGAACGGGGATATTATTTTTTCTCGCACTACCGGTATAAAAGATATGACGACTGGCTGCAATTGTGGGTGGGGCCTTCCCCCACTTTCCGGAAATGGGAGAACGATCTGCTGATCGCCGAAGCCCTGGTGCGTGCCCGTCATGACATCGCCGGCGCCACGGCCATCCTCAACGACCCTGAAGGCGCCCGCAAAGCCCGCGGCGGACTGCCCGACGTGGCGCCTGCCACAGAAAAGGAGGCCCTGCGCATGATCTTCGACGAACGGGGCATAGAACTGATCCTCACCCAGGGAGGCACCTCCTACTTTGACATGCGGCGCACCGACAGGCTGCAGGCCGGTACCATCCTGCACTATCCCGTTCCCGCTGCCGAACTGGAGATCATCGGCTATCCGAATTATACCACCGACGGTCCGGACGACCTCTCCAAAGGATGCTGGAAAGGATACGACGGCCTGGTATCACCCGTGGGTGCCGACTGTGACCACTGATCCCGTCCGCGGCAGTAAGAAAGATCAACCGCGGAAAAGTACGCCGAAAAACCTTTTTTCCTACATTTGCCTTGCGAAAGACCCTCCTCCCGGGGAGACGTTTTTCGTCAGGTTCCATCTATAAAACCGGAGAGCTATGCCCATCACGAAAGACATTGAAATAGAGGATCTGATCGAGCAGGTGCCTGCTGCCGTCAACTATCTGAGCAAAAAAGGCATCCGATGCATCATGTGTGGCGAGCCCATCTGGGGCACCCTCGAGGAGGCGGCCAAAGAGAAAGGGTTCTCCGACGAGGAGATCGAAGGGTTCGTCCGGGAGATCAATGAACTGGAACAGCACAGTGATCTGCCGCACAAAGGAGAATTCACAAAGGATATCGGAACGCTGGATGCCAACCCCGGCGACTAACCATGAAACAAGGAATGGTATGATCTACCTCACCCGCCGCGAACGATTCAATGCCGCCCACCGCATGTACCGGGAAGAGTGGAGTGATGAGAAGAACTTTGAGGTGTTCGGCAAATGCTCCAATCCCAACTGGCACGGCCACAACTATGAGCTTTTCGTGACCGTCTGCGGCGAACCGGATCCGCAGACAGGCCTGCTGATCAACCTGAAAGAGCTCAGCCGCATCGTCCGTGAACGGGTCATCGACCGGCTGGACCACAAGAACATCAACCTGGAAGTGCCTTTCATGCAGGGGAAGATCGCCTCCACGGAGAATCTGGTCATCACCATCTGGGAAGAGCTGGAAGCTCCTTTGCAGGAACGGGGGATCCGGCTTTACTCCCTGAAGATCGCCGAGTCGGAGAATAACATCATCGAATACAAAAAAGAATAAGATCATGGATATCATCAACAACGGGGATGTGATCGACCCCGGGCGGGGCTATACCCGTATCGACCACTGGAATGACGAACAGACAGCCGCCCTGGCTGAAAAATACAAAGAGATCCTGCAGCTTATCGGCGAGGATCCGGGCCGGGAGGGCCTGGAGGAGACCCCGCTGCGCGTAGCCAAAGCCATACAGTTCCTCACCCAGGGATACAATACCGACCCCACCAGCATCCTGAAGTCGGCCCTCTTCGAAGAGGATTACAAGGAGATGGTGATCGTCAAGGATATCGAGGTCTATTCAATGTGCGAACATCACATGATCCCTTTCTTCGGCAAGGCACATGTAGCCTATATCCCCGACCGGTACATCACCGGTCTGAGCAAGATCGCCCGCGTGGTGGAGGCTTTCGCCCGCCGTCTGCAGGTGCAGGAGCGTCTCACCCTGCAGATACGTGACTGCATCCAGGAGACGCTGCAGCCGCTGGGGGTGGCCGTGGTCATCGAGGCCCAGCACCTCTGCATGATGATGCGCGGCATACAGAAACAGAACTCCGTCACCACCACCTCGGCCTTCACGGGAGAGTTCATGAAACGCCAGACCACCCGCGACGAGTTCGTCCACCTCATCGGAGCTAAACTACACTGACCCCGGCCGGAGAGGAGCGGTTCATTAATCTTTCTTATTTTTGCAGGATCAAACCACAAACCACACGATCATGACAGCATACGTATTCCCCGGACAGGGGGCACAATATCCCGGTATGGGAAAAGATCTCTACGAAGAATATCCCGAAGCCCGTGTTCTCTTTGACGAGGCCGACGCCATCCTCGGCTATGCACTCACACAGGTGATGTTCGAAGGGAGCGAGGAGGAGCTGAAGGAGACCCGGGTGACCCAGCCGGCCATTTTCGTCCATTCGCTGGCGATGGTACGGTTGC
>WFRO01000049.1 GCA_015486475.1 Bacteroidales bacterium | reverse complement strand
GGGAGGTACCGAGGGCGATCAGGATACTGGCCACAACCAGATTGACCGATGCCCTCACCATATCAAAAGCCACTCCTTTTTCTTTTTTGAGACGGTTGTATTCTGTCCGGTCAAAGCGTTTGTTGACCCAGATCCGGGCCCTCGGCGGGACGACATAGCTGATAGCTTTGGAAAGGCCTACCGTCTGCCGCACGATCGCACGGGCCAGAAAAGAGGACTCAAACCGTTCCTGACCCTCTTCCTGCCGGCTCAGATCCACCGTGGTGGCCGTTACGGTGCGGGCTTTTTTCGAGAAAGCCATGGTCAGCACCATGATGGCCCCGGCCACGAGCAGCTCCAGGGTAGGGGTGTGTACCTTCCCGGCCAGGCTCTGCATGAGATAACTGTTGGGGTCGGTGCCATGTTGTGTGAAATCCCGGAAGGCTTCCACACCTGCCAGCGGCACCCCGATGAAATTGACCAGGTCGTTGCCGGCAAAAGCCATGGCCAGACCGAAAGTGCCCACCAGCACAATGAACTTCAGGATGTTGATCCGGAACAGGCTCAGAAAGATCTGCAGCAGGATCGTCCAGCCGATAAAACTGGCCCCCAGGATCAGCCCGGTGTTGTTTTTGATCCATTCCAGGGTATCCGGTGTGATGATGGAAGAGCCCTTGGCCCCTTTGATCAGGATAAAATAGGTGATGGCCGTGAACGAGAAACCTCCCCATAACGCCCCGAAATATTTAAAGGTTTTTTCATAATTAAAGGTGAAGACCAGGCGTACCAGCCATTGCAGGAAAGCTCCCGTAAGGAAAGCGATCACGATAGATACCAGGATACCCGTTATGATCGCCAGCGCTTTGCCGGAATTTATATAATGGGCGAGGTCCTGGTTCCCCTCCGGGTTTCCGACGATCTTGATGATCGATATGGCTACCGCGGCTCCCAGGAGCTCGAAGACGATCGAGACCGTGGTGGAGGTGGGGAGACCGTAAGTATTGAAAAAGTCGAGCATGAGCACATCCGTGAGCATGACCGCCAGGAACAACAGCATGATCTCATTGAAAGTGAAAAACTCAGGATGGAAAATGCCTTTCCGGGCTACCTCCATCATCCCACTGGAAAAAGTGGCCCCGATCAGCACCCCCAGAGCAGCCACGTACAGAATGACACGGAAAGGGGCAGCCTTGGCCCCGATGGCAGAATTCAGGAAATTGACCGCATCGTTGCTCACGCCAACGATCAGATCGGAAACAGCCAAAAGAATGAGGATGATGAGGATAAAGAGGTAAAATGTATACATTCTACAGCCGGATTTCGGTTATTTTTTACGAAAGTAAATGTAAAAAACTATCCTCTTTAAAAAAACATTGTTGATTTCTTGTTATTATTTTTTTTTGGAAAAAGAGAGTTGTTCTCACCGGGAAAGAAAGAGAATGATAAAATACCTTATTTCTCAAGCAGTTGGGATACAGTACCCAGGAGCTGGTCGATGTCAATAGGCTTGGTAATGAAACTGACGGCACCCATTTCGTGGGTAAGATGAATGTTCTCCTTGGTTCCGACAGCCGACACAATGACCACCGGAATGTTCTTCAGCTTCTCGTCATGCTTGATCTTATCGAGAAAGTCAAAACCACTGATCTCAGGCATCAGCAGGTCCAGCAGGATCAGATCGGGGATCTCTTTTTCGAGGAGATGTAATGCTTCTTTTGCATTGAGCGCTGTGATCACCTCATAGCCGTTCTGTATCAGTACTGCGTTCAGCAATACGATGTTCGTGGAAGAATCGTCTATGACCAGTATTTTCTTTTTCAACGGATTACAAATTATACGCCTGACACGGAATAAAATGCAATGTAACCAGGAGAGAAGGGATACAAGAAAAAATATGATGATATAGATCACCATTGTCCGGTTAAATATATCATTGGTTTGATAATTTTGTTTATTTTTAGCCGGGAAAAAATACAGATGCATGGATTCACCGGTTCAAGCCAATGATATCATGAAGATCCTGGAGAGATCCTGGATCTTCCGGGATTTCCCTGTGCAGGACAAAAAAGACCTTGTGGCCAACAGCAGTCTTGTGCGTTATGACAACAGGGATGTTCTTTTTAAGCAGAAGACCCGCACTTCCCATGTGATGTTCATTGTGAAGGGGCTGGTCAAGATCTACAAGGAGAATGTGTCAAACCGTCCGGTGATGCTGAAGATCATCTCAGGAGATCATTTTGCAGGGCTGGATACTTTGTTTGCCGAACCCGTTTATCAGTATTCCGCTTCTTCGATCGGCGAGACAACTATCCTGATCATGGATTTTGGCACTTTCAACAATCTGCTGATGTCCAACGGCCGGTTTGCCCTGGATGTGATACGTCTCCTGAGCAAGGAGTCACTCTATATTTTTACACGCCTGAACAGTCAGATCCACAAACAATTGCCGGGTCGTGTCGCGGATGTGCTGTTGTATTTTTCGGAGGAGATCTATCATTCTTATGAATTTGAGTTCCCGCTTCCCCGGCATGAGCTGGCAGAGCTGGCGGGGACGACAAAGGAGAGCTTTATCCGGACCATCAATGAGTTCAAGCATGACAAGATCATACAATTGGAGGGACGGCGGGTGAAGATCGTGAGTTTGGATATTGTCAGGATCCTGAGTGATCTGGGGTAGTTACAATCAAATAAAGATCATTAATATGAATTTAAGGAGATTTTTCCTGGTATTGTTGCTGGCAACTCCGTTTTTGTTCTTTTACTCCTGCCGGCAGCAGGGGGGTGAGCAGGAGGGAAATGTTTTCCGGCAGGGGGCGGTGGTGTCGGCCCATCCCGCTGCGTCAGCAGCCGGTGTGGAGATCCTGAAAAAAGGAGGCAATGCGGTGGATGCGGCGGTAGCCACCGGTTTTGCCCTGGCTGTTTGTTATCCCCCGGCCGGGAATATCGGGGGCGGAGGATTTATGGTGATCCGTTTTGCCGATGGCAGAGCGACTACATTGGATTACCGGGAGAAAGCCCCTGGGAAGGCTTTTGAGAAGATGTTCCAGGATGCGGAGGGACAGGTACGGAAAGGCGAGAGCATCAACAGTTATCTGGCCTCCGGAGTGCCGGGGTCGGTGGACGGTATGATCAAAGCCCATAAGAAATACGGAAAACTCCCTTTGGAGGAGGTGATGGCTCCTGCCATCCGGCTGGCCGAAGATGGTTTTCCGCTCACAAAGAAGCAGGCTTCCTCCCTGAACCATGCCCGGAAATCTTTTCTGCGTGCCAACAAGGTACCCCCTGTATTTGTCAGGGATGCTCCCTGGAAAGCGGGAGACACCCTGGTGCAGAAGGATCTGGCACAGACATTGCGTCTGATACGTGATCACGGACGGGATGGTTTTTACAGCGGACCAGTGGCAGAAGCGCTGGTGCGTCAGATGGAAGAGGGCGGCGGATGGATCACCCTGGAAGATCTGAAGGCCTACCATTCCGTCTGGAGGGAACCCGTAACGGGGAACTGGAAAGCATACAGGATCATCTCCATGCCTCCTCCTTCGAGCGGGGGAGTGGCCCTGTTGCAGCTGCTCCGCATGACAGAACCCTACCCTCTGGAAAAATGGGGATGGAACACCCCGCCGACGGTCAATGTAATGGCGGAAGCCGAGAAAAGGGTATATGCCGACAGGGCCAGATACCTGGGGGACCCGGATTTTGTGGAGGTGCCGGTGGAGGGGCTTATCAGTGAAAAGTATTGCCGGGAGAGGATGAAAGACTTTACACCGGGAGAAGTGACTCCCTCCGACAGTATTTACGCCGGTGATCCACCCGGTTATGAGAGTGAAGAGACCACTCACTATTCTGTCGTTGATGCCGCCGGTAATGCAGTTTCGGTGACCACCACACTCAACCGGAGCTACGGGAACAAGGTGGTGGTGAAAGACGCCGGCTTTTTGCTCAACAATGAAATGGATGATTTCAGTATAAAACCGGGTTATCCCAACTCTTTCGGACTGATCGGCGGGAAAGCCAACGCCATCGAACCCGGGAAAAGAATGCTGAGTTCCATGACGCCGACCATTGTCGAAAAGAACGGAAAACTTTTTATGGTCGTAGGCTCGCCGGGTGGCTCGACGATCATCACCTCGGTCTTTCAGACCATTCTCAACGTTACCGAACACGGAATGTCCATGCAGGATGCCGTGAATGCCGGAAGATTCCACCACCAGTGGAAACCGGACATGATCTTTTACGAAGCGAATGCTTTTACTCCATCGGACACCCTGGCACTGAAAGATATGGGATATGTGCTGTACATGCGTGGATCCATCGGCAGGGTGGACGCCGTGCGCGTGACAGAGGACGGGCAGAAAGAGACCGGCGCTGACCCGAGAGGCGACGACACGGCAGCAGGATATTGAAGGAGATGTTAATTTGGTGACGAGGCGAGATAAAAAAAGCCTCATATAATAAAATGTCCGCCGGGTAGTTTATCTATGTAAAAGAGCGATCTGTCGAAGATTTAAGTATAAAATTTTTTATCTTAAATTATTTTAATACTTTTATGTTTGTATTTTTGCAGGAAAGGCATCTGATATTTATTAATAAATCTAAAGTCTGAGATTCTATGGGTAAGTTTTTCAGAAAAATTTTCATTATCCTGGTTATCCTCTCTTTGCTTCCGGGATACTTTCTTTTTAAATGGGCTTTCAGGCCCAGTAAAGAATTGAAGGTACTGATCCTTGACAAGACCGTCCCCTCGTATGACCGGATCAATCACCGGTCTTTTAACTGGATCCTTACGCATGACAAGTACGTCAAGGGAGACAAAAAAAGATACAATTACAGGAAGGACTATTACGGGTTCTTCCCGTTGAGGCCTGAGCGAAAGAAAGAATACAAGATCAAGAGGATACGTCTCTCCCGCGTTATCTCGCTGGCGGATTCCTTTGATATGACCTATTTTACGGACACTTATGGGGTTTTCTTCAATGACTGGTACAAAGGGATGAGCCGTACCCGCCGTTCGAGGAAGATCTATGGTGGTTTGAACAACAACGATTATCTCTTTCTGAAAGAGATGAACGACAGGGGCAAGCTGATCATCAGTGAGTTCAATACCCTCATCTTCCCGACAGATCCCCTGGAAAGAACCAAGGTTGAGGATCTGCTGGGCATACGATGGACAGAGTGGATCGGGAAATATTTCAGCTCTTTGGATTCGACCAAAAACCCCGAGCTGCCGGTGTGGATCCTGGGTAAATACCGGGAACAGTACCAGAAACCCTGGAACTTCAAAAAAGGAGGTATTATCCTTGTGAACCAGAATGACCGGGTGATCGTCCTCGAGGATGAACGGGATCTCGATTTTGATGTTCCGTATATCTATTCCACCAACCTGGGACGGGAAAAATACGGATTACCCTACAGAGTGCCTTTCCCGTACTGGTTTGAGATCATCGAATCCAGAAACAACAAGGTAGTGGCCAATTTCAAGATCCATGTGAGTGAAATAGGCGATTCCATTCTGGCGGCCAATGCCATCCCGAACGTCTTCCCGGCGGTTGTGGAGGGGCCTGCTGCCCATCCTCATTATTATCTGGCCGGTAACTTTGCTTCCAATCCGGTTTATATGCGGACAGCATATTTCCAGAAGTACGATGATTTCAGCCGTATGATCGGCCTCTCCCTGCTGAGCAAAAAGCGTTATTTCTACTGGCATTTCTATCAACCCCTTATGTCCGGTATCCTGCAGCAGTATTATGATGGCCTTCAGGCAAAAAAATAATTCCTGTTTTTAAGAAAAATAAAAAGGTGTTTGATCTTTATCAGACACCTTTTTTTATCGGATATGATCATGAAAGCATTTACGATAACGCTGCTCCAGGCTTCCCTGACATGGGAGGACCCTGAGGCCAACCGGAGGATGTTCAGCCGGATGATGGAAGGGGTAGGGGAGAGAACGGATCTGATCCTGTTACCTGAAATGTTCACCACCGGTTTTACCATGGAGCCTGAAAAACATTATGAGGAGCCGGAAGGGGCGACCTGGGTTTTTCTCCGCCAGATGGCAGCCACCCATCAGGCTGCCGTGGCCGGCAGTTGTATCATCCGGGAGAACGGCCGGTATTTCAACCGGTTGCTTTTCGCAAAGCCGTCGGGTGAGGTGGTTCATTATGACAAGCGCCATCTGTTCCGTATGGGAGAGGAGCATCTTCATTACAGTCCCGGATCACAGCAGGTGACGGTGACCTTCCGCGATGTGCGCATCCGGCTGTTCATCTGTTATGATCTGCGGTTTCCCGTATGGATCAGGAGCCGCAACGAAGCCGACCTGCTGGTTTTTGTGGCCAACTGGCCGGCATCGCGCAGGGAGGTATGGAAGACCCTCCTGTCAGCAAGGGCTCTGGAGAACCAGGCTTATGTGGCCGGCGTGAACAGGGTGGGAGAGGATGGCCGGCAGATCGCCTATGCGGGCGACTCACGGGTGATCTCACCCCGTGGGGAGGTGATGGGAGAGCTGCCGGAAAATGAGGAGGGAGGGATCACCTGCACCCTGGATATGGAAGCACTGGCTGCTTTCCGGGAGAAATTCCCCGTACACCTCGATGCGGATGATTTTCAGATCATCCTCTGAAGATCCTATACAAGTGCATCATAAAGGATCTCTACCGGGTGCAGGGCTGTCCGGTGTGTGCCGTCTTTGATCTGATGACGACAGCTGGTGCCGGGAGCAGCGATCAGTGTCTCCGCCGAAGCTTTCCGTACCGCCGGGAAAAGGACCAGCTCACCTACCTTCATGGACAGGTCATAATGCTCTTTCTCAAAACCGAATGACCCTGCCATACCGCAACAGCCGGAAGGTATCTCTTCCACAACAAAATTTTCGGGGACGGAAAGGATCTTTTTGGTATATTCTGTTGAACTGAGGGCTTTCTGGTAACAGTGGCCATGCAGTTTGATCTTCTTCTCCTCCGTGGTGAAACGTTCCTTTGTTATTCTTCCTGCGTCTGTTTCCCTGGCCAGGAACTCATCTATGGTCAGTGCTTTGCCGGCCAGTTCCCTGGCAGTATCCTGTAACTCCTGTCCCACCAGGTCGGGATATTCATCGCGGAAACCGAGGATCCCTGAAGGCTCGATGCCAACGAGCGGTGTTTCTTCCGTGATGAGGGGAGCGAAGATCTCCACATTGCGGATGGCGATCTCCCGGGCTTTTTTCACCAATCCTTTCGAGAGGAAAGTCCTGCCGCTGAGGGCATGTTGCGGGGTCTCCACCGCATATCCCAGGCGGGTGAGCAGGAGCACGGTCTTCTTCCCGATCTCCACATCCTGGTAATTGGTGAACTCATCCACAAAAAGATAAACTTTTCCCACCGCTTTCTCCGGTTGCAGGGAGGCCAGCTCCTTCCGCAGCCAGCGCCGCAGGGAATGGTGTGCCAGCAGCGGCATGGACCGTTGTGAGGCAAAGCCGATGATCTTCTTCACCAGGGCCGAGAGGTACCGGTTCTTCAGGAAAAGATTGTAGAGGGCAGGCAGGATCATCCCGGCTTTCTGGATCGTGCTGTAATAAGCGATAAGACGTGTGCGCAGGGGGATGCCGTGATGATCATAGTAATGCTGCAGGAACTCGGCTTTCAGCCGTGTGATATCCACGCTGGAGGGACACTCTGTCTTGCATCCCTTGCAGGAGAGGCACAGGTCGAGGATATTGTACAGCCTGGGATCGTCCAGGGGATCTTCCTTGTCGGAATGGGTGATGATCTCCCGTAACAGATTGGCCCGGGCACGGGTGGTCTTGTCCTCATCGCGTGTGGCCATGTAACTGGGGCACATCACGCCGCCGATCACCTCGGTCTTCCGGCAATCCCCCGAGCCGTTGCATTTCTCGGCAGCCCTGAGATAGCCGTCGGTGGCGGAAAAGTCAAAATAAGTTTTGATCTCTTTCACCGGGATGGACGCATCCTTGCGCAGGAACCGGTTCATGGGCGGGGTGTCGGTGATCTTGCCGGGATTGAGCACACCAAAAGGATCAAAGGTCTTCTTGATCTCCTTGAAGAGGCCATAGATCTTTTCTCCTACCATCAGGGGGATGAACTCGCCCCGCAGACGGCCGTCGCCATGCTCACCGCTCAGTGATCCCCGGTATTTTTTTACCAGCAGGGCCACTTCTTTCCCCAGCGTATGAAAAAGCTCTACATCACCGGGATCACGCAGGTTGAGCACAGGCCGAAGGTGCAGTTCGCCCGAACCGATATGGGCATAGTAAACGGCCGATCTGCCATGTTTTTCCAGCAGCCTGGCGAACTCGTCCATATAATCCGGCAGGTCCTCCACACGTACCGCTGTATCTTCGATCACGGC
>WFRO01000048.1 GCA_015486475.1 Bacteroidales bacterium | reverse complement strand
TAAATTTGGGTACCCTCACCTGAAACCCGTCTGTCATGAAAACTCCGGCGCGTACTTTTCTGCTTTACCTTTTCGTCATGTGGGCTGGCCGGCAGAAGAAAAAGAAAGCACAAAAAGCCTGATCGCCGGAATAAAACAACCTTTCTCTTTGTCAATCAGACAGAGGGCTCACCTAAACCCATTGTCATGTCAGGGAGGAAGGTTTTCCGGTTGTCGTTGTTTCTGTTAATTGCTGCATATCCTGCAGAGGCGCAGTACCGCGTGAGCGGACATATCACCGATGCCACCGGTGGCAAGCCGTTGTCGGGTGCCCATATCCTCCTCTCACACCCCCGCGACACCCTCTCTCATGCCACGGTCAGTGACGAAAAAGGAGATTTCCTTTTTAAGAATGTATCCCCGGGAGATTATCTCCTGAAGGTCCTGTTCGTCGGTTTCAGGACCCTGCAAAAAGAGATATCCGTCAGCAGTGACCTCTCCCTCGGCGATCTGGTTCTTGAAGAAGATACCGTGTCCATCGGTGCAGTGACCGTGGAGGGGAAGATCCCCCAGGCTGAACAAAGAGGGGATACAACCCAGTACAATGCCGCCGCCTTCAAGGTAACGCGCGATGCCACCGCCGAGCAGCTCGCGCAAAAACTCCCCGGCGTGGTCATCGAGAACGGCAAGGTGCAGGCCCATGGCGAGGATGTCAAGGAGGTGATGGTGGACGGACGGCCTTTCTTCGACCGCGATCCCATGGCAGCGCTGCGTAACCTGCCCGCCGAGGTGATCGACAAGATACAGGTCTTCGACAAGCAGAGCGAACAGGCCCAATTCACAGGGTTCGAGGATGGCAACACGCAAAAGGTAATGAACATCATCACCCGTCCCGGCATGAGCAACGGCACCTTCGGACGTTTTTACGGCGGCTATGGCACCGACAATCGCTACCATGTTGGCGGCAATATCAATATTTTCAAGGAGGCCCGCCGCATCTCCATCGTCGGGCAGAGCAACAATATCAACCAACAGAATTTCTCTTCCGAGGACCTGCTGGGAGTGATGTCCTCCGGCAGCAGCAGGTTCCGCGGCCGCCGTACCGGAGGAGCTCCGCGCGGAGGTGGTGGTGGTGGCAGCACGGGCGATTTCCTGGTCACCCCGCAGGCCGGCATCACCACCACCCATGCCCTGGGGGTCAACTATTCGGACGAATGGGGGAAAAAGATCAAGGTCACCGGCAGCTGGTTCTTCAACAGGACCACCAACCGGGCCGACCAGGAGTTGCTCCGCAGTTATATCTCCGACCGCGACTCGGGACAGATCTATCATGAACAGGAGGTGACCGGGGCTACCAACACCAACCACCGTTTCCACATCCGCTTCGACTACAAGATCAATGATAACAACTCCATCCTTTTCCGGCCCCGCCTCACCCTGCAAAGGAATGACGGATACTCGTACGTGGACGGGGAGACATCGCTCGCAGACCAACTCCTTAACAACACACGCAATTATTTCGACTCCTATCTGAAAGGACTCAACTACTCCGGCATTTTTCTTTACCGCCACAAGTTCTCCAAAAAGGGGCGCACGCTGTCACTCAATATCAACAGCGGTTACAACCAGTCCAGAGGGAACAACTATTTTATCTCGGCAGACACCTTTTTCACAAAGGAGGTCCTGACCCATGCCAATGACCAGCTCTCCCACCTGAATGCCGACGGATGGAATGTATCGGGCAACCTGATGTACACCGAGCCCCTGGGCAGGAAGAGCCTCCTGGAGTTCCATTACCAGCAATCCTACCGGCCCTCTTTCTCGGACAAGGAGACCTGGAATTATGATACTCTCACGCTGGATTATAGTTCACTGGATACATTGCAATCGAATAAATTCAAAAGCCGTTTTGTCAGCCAGGAAGGGGGTGTGGGTTATCTGTACCGCCAGGGCAAGCTGAATCTCACCACCCGGGTGTCCCTGGAGTCTTCCACGCTCACACGTGATGAGACTTATCCCCGCGAGGGAGAGCTCGTCAACCGCTACCTGCGTCTCCAGGGCATGGCTTTTTTGCGCTACCGCATGGCCATGGGCCGGAACCTGGCGCTCATATATCGTACCAGCACCAACCCGCCTGCGGCCTCCCAGATGCAGGAGGTACTTGACAACAGCGATCCCCTGCACCTGAAAACAGGGAACGCTGATCTTTCCCCCTCGTACCAGCAAAACCTCTTTCTACGTTATTCTGCGATCAACCGCCAGCGTTCTTCCGTCTTTTTTATTATGCTGGCCGGATCACTGACAAGTCAGGCTATTGTCACACAAAACCTCACCGCCCGTCGTGATACGATCGTCTCCGGCATCCTGGTACCGGCAGGCATCCAGCTCTCCCGTCCCGTCAATATCAACGGCCAGTGGAGCGTTCGCAGCTTCATCACCTACGGCTTTCCCGTAAAAGCCCTGAAAAGCAATATGAATTTCAACCTGACCACCTCCTACAGCCGCCAGCCCGGCTACATCAATACAGACCTCAACTATGCCCATAACACTGCTTTCACGCTGGGTTTTGTCTGGAGCAGCAACATCAGTGAAAACCTTGACTTCACCCTCATCTCGCGCAGCAGATACAACATCATCAGCAACTCGCTGCAACAGGCCAATAACTACAACTATTTCGGTCAGACCACTACCGGCCGCATCAAGGGGATCATCCGTCAGCGTGTGGTGCTGGGGTCCGATATCTCACAGCAGGTGTACAGCGGCCTCTCGGCCGATCTCGATAAGAACTACTGGATCTGGAACCTTAGTGCCGGCGTAAAGCTTTTTAAGAACCGGCGGGGGGAGCTGGCCCTCCAGGTAGCTGATGTGCTCAACCAGAACCGCAGCATCCAAAGAAATTCTACGGCGACGTATGTAGAAGATGTGAGGACAGTGGTGCTGCAGCGTTATGCCATGCTCACCTTCAGCTACAACCTGCGCAGCTTCCCGGGCCTGAAAGAATACAACAAATTCGGACATCCACCCTATGGACGGCCCCCGCGGGAGTTCCGGCCGGGAGGGATGTAGAAGGGTTAAGCTGTTACGCTAAGGTCCACAGAGCCGCACGCAAAGAGGACTGTTTGTGGTTGGTAGTTGGTGGTTGGTGGCTTTTGCCTTTCTTTGTCCGCCATAGCCGCAGGCGTAGGCGGATGCCTTTTGCCTTTTGCCTTAATACTTCTGCCTTCGTCAGCTATTCCTTGATATATATACGTTTCACCCTCGCCGGGATGCCGGCCAGGATCTCATAGGGGATGGTCCCGGCG
>WFRO01000047.1 GCA_015486475.1 Bacteroidales bacterium | reverse complement strand
CCCTGCATGCTTTCATGCTCCGGCACCGCATGATCCTGGGAGGCAGCGGGGCCCTGGGCTTTACCTTTACCGAGATGGGAAGCATCGATATCGACCCGCTGGCGATCAGGGATGCACACGGTACCGGCATGCGGCTGGTGGAGCTGTATGAGCTGATCTATGGGGGCCGGAAGAAAGAAAAGAATGATTGAATGTTTGAATAATGATTGATCATGTTGGAATATCAGATCACAGCCGAATCCGGGCCCGGCGGAGATGCGACGGCGCGGGCTAAAAAGATAGAGATCCCCTTTGATGCCGCGGCAGAAAGCGGGACCCAATATCCCAATCCGGCCGAGCTCTTCCTTTCCTCCTTTGCCGCCTGTGTCCTGAAAAATGTGGAAAGATATTCGCATATCCTCCATATCCCTTACACCAAAGCCTCCATTTCCGTGAAGGGATGGCGCAGGGATGTTCCCCCGGCCATGGTAAAGGTGGAGTATGAACTTACCGTTTGGTCGCCGGAAGAGGAGAGACGAATCGACCTCCTGCACAGGAATATCGAAAAATTCGGCACCATTTACAATACCGTTTCCGCAAGCTGTGAGGTCACCGGTAATATGATCCACAGAAAAGAAGGTCAATAGGTAAGTAATCGCTTACAATACCGTAATCCCAGTGTTCCGGAAACTCTCAGAATTCCGGGATGTTATCATATAAAACGGTAAAACAGTCAGTTAACATATTTTTCATAGATCTTTTGTAGATTCAAATAATGATTTTACATTTGCAAGCGAATATTTACTTACATATTTTTAAGGAATGAAAGTAAAGAAGATCCTTTCCGGAATTGTTACAGGATTGTTGATCAGCATCGTACTGCAGGCACAGCAGGATACGGTGCCTCGTGCCGGAAAACCGGCCAACAACCCCTATCTGATAAATTTGTATCATCTGGAGCCGGTATCCCTGCCGAAGAAGTCTATTCTCGTGCAGTTTTTTATGGACAGCCCCCATTATTATAAATGGTATTCACCCAAGACGGACAAGCCGGAAAAACTTTCTGACAAAATGGTGGTGAACGAGATCAACTTTCATGGACGGGGGTATTACGGTCTTACCGACAAGCTGGATGTATTTCTGGATCTACCCCTGCGCGACCTGCACTTTTATTCACCCATGGGCCTTCGTTCCGGTATTGGCCTGGGGGATATAGCGTCCGGCATCAACTGGAATTTCAGGCCTTTGGACAGGGACGGCAGGAACAGCCTCTCTGCAGGGCTGACCCTGGGGTTCCCTACCGGAAAATATAAAAACCTGGATCCGGATCAGATGGCACTGGGAGAGGGGTCTTTCCGTTTTAACGGGAACTTCACCGGTCTTCACCGGTGGGACAGGTATTCCCTCATTTATTCGGCTTATTATGAGTACAGGACCAACCATTCCGGAATGCATATCGGCGACAAAGCCGGAGCATACGGAGTTTTTCAGGTACCTTTCACCACCCCCCTGGGCAATTTTGGTGTTGAAGGTTCATTGTACACTTACTGGAAATTTAAAAACACCGATCAGGGGAACACTGTTCCCAATACGGAGGACTATGCGGTCGATCTCGGTGTGGGGGGCTGGTATAATTTTATCGACCGGTTTTATTTACGTTTCCATATTCCCTTTGCCGTTTTCCGGAACAACGCCTGGTTTACCCAATACCGTGTCATGATCCAGTTGGACTATCTTTTTTAAACGGATAATATCATGAAAAAAATACTGTTACCCATCGATCCGTCTGAATATACAAAGGCAGCGTGGTTATATGCCCTTGACATTGCCAGGCTGCACAAAGCTTCCATGGAAGGTATAGGCATCCTGGACGTGCTGGACATTGCCGAACAGGCTGCCACTTTTTTTCCGCTCCCGCAGGGTACGGAAGGACATGTGAGAAAAGAAGAGGAACTGCTGGCAGATGCCAGAAAGAAAGTGGAGAGAGAGCTGCGGATCTTCAAAGAGAACTGCAGGGAGGAGGGACTGCGTTGCCGGGCGAAGATCATGGAAGGCCGTCCCGATTTTATCATCGAGAAGGAAAGCAGGTATAATGATCTGATTGTCATGGGCATGCGCAACTTTTTCCATTTTGAGACCAAAAAGATGCCGGAAGTATCCCTGAAAGAGATCATAGGTTTCATCACCACACCGGTGCTGGCCGTCCCGGGATCATACCGCCCCCTGCGGAAAGTGCTGATCACCTATAACAGCAGTGTTCCTTCTGTCTCGGCTGTCCGGCAGTTTGCCCGAATGACGGCAGGCATGCAATATGAGATCATCCTGCTGACCAAGAGTGACAGTGAAGAGCATGCCATGGCCGAGATGGATAAGCTGGAAGAGTATCTTTCCCATCATGGTGACCGGCCCGTGACGCGCCGGTGGATCTCTCATTCCCTGCGAAAAACCGTGGGGGCAGAGTATCTGGACCAGGTGGATCTGGTAGTTTGCGGAAAATATTCCGGGAAACCCGTCAAAGAATTTTTCGTCGGAAAATTCACCAATTATCTTATCGACCAGAACCGTACGGCAGTCTTTATCGGACAATAAACCGCACGCTCCAAAAGAACATAACGTTTCAGAAATTTAAATTTATTACGAATGGGAATGTTTCATATCCAAAAGAAAATGAAAGCAAGTGCAGGACATCTTCTCGCAGGAACAGCAGTGGTCCTGATGCTGGCGGGTTGTGACTCGCTGAAAAAGGACCGGCCCGTGAAGGATCCCGTTTTCATGGGGTACATTGAGAACACGCAGGTCAATGTGACCACCCGGATACCGGGGCGGATCATGGAGATCTGTGTGGATGAAGGAGACTCGGTCAAAGAGGGAGATATCATCGCACAGCTGGACACCCGCCCCATGAAGGCACAGCTGTCGGCTCTGGAGACCAAGCTGGCCAACATCGCTGTCAACAAAAAGAGGATCGAACATCTTTACCAGGCCGGGGCCATCCCTCAGCAGAAACTGGATGAAATAGAGACCGGGTATTCTATGCTGGCTGATAACATACGTGCCATGAAGATCAACATTGCCGACATGACCATCCGGGCTCCCATGGACGGGATCGTCACCGTAAAGGTGCTGGAGGTCAATCAGATGATGCCTCCAGGGATGCCGGTGGTCATCGAGACCGACCCGGAAGGCACGTGGGCCCGCTTCAATGTGCCGGAGAGTTACCTCGACCAGATCAGCCCCGGCAAGGTCTTTCACCTGAAGAGCAATGTGCCGGGACTGGTGTTCACCGGGAAGGTCATCCAGATACTGCCGATGGCCGACTTTGCCACTTTTACACCTACCGAGTTACGGGGGGAGAAAGATGTGCGCACCTTCGACGTCAAGATGAAGATCCTGGAGAACATGCAGCAATGCAAGCCGGGCATGTCGGTATATCTTACATTGAAACCCTTGAAAAAACAGGCTGATAACAGCAATTAGACGATGAAACCTGTCAAGATCATAGCGACCATCCTGCTGAGGATCGTGCTGATATCCCTGGCGCTGCTGTTGTTTTTCAGCATGATGGCAGGCATGTACTATCACAACGGCCCGCGGCATATCAAAACAGCCATCGTGGATCAGGACCATTCGCCGCTGAGCCGTTCCATTATTCACAGCATTCGCTCTTCCGATTATTATGATGTACAGGGGCTGGTGACGGACTACCACACCCTGCAGCAGATGATCGATGAGGGTCAGGTGGATGTGGGCATTGTCATTCCTTCCTATGCCTACCGGGATGTGATGAACCACCGGGGTGTGCGTATCCTGTTCACCGCCGACGGTACGGCCAACCCGATCATCCCCAACATGGCCATGATGATGCTCAACAAGATCATCATGACCCTCAACAGCCAGCTTTCCATGCACCTCAGGGTGGAGGATCTGGGAGCCATTCCCAACGTACGGCACCAGCCGTCACCCCTCTTGCGTGTCAGCAGCCGCGTCTTTTACAACCCCGTTCTTTCCATGGAGAAAAGTATGCTACCGGCTTTCATGGGCCTGGCCATGCAGATCGTCTCCATGCTGATCGTCCTGTTCGCCCTCATGGGCACCCTGAGCGTTATCCGCAGAAGGCTCTCCTACATCAACCAGGCCCGGCAGTTACCGGTGAAAACGATCCTGCCTCCTTTTGTCATCAGTTGGATCATCGTCACCACCGGGATCACAGCAGGTTTTTTCGGGACCATGTATCTGTTCGGCGTGCCGTTCGATCAGCAGACGCTGTGGAAAGTGGCTGCGTTGATCGGTCTCTTTGTCCTCTCCATGGAAAGCATGTCATACTTTCTTACTCTCAATATCCATAACGGGGCGGTACTGGCAGGGATCATAACGCTCATCGTCATGCCGGCCTTCATGTATTCCGGCTTTCTGATCCCCGAAGAGCAACTGGCATACTGGCCCAACACCATCGGCAGCTGGTTTCCTCTGCGGTATTACCTGCATGCACTGTTCCCCGTATTCAATCATCAGTTGCCCCTGGATACTGTCAGTACTTATACCCGCATCCTCTGGAAATTTACGGGTCTGTTCCTGATCCTCTCATTCCTGTCCATCATTATCGGCCGGTTTGAAAGGATCCGTCGCAGGAAAAGATACATCCGGGAAGAAAGAATATTGATCAGAAAAAGACTGAACGCATGAACCAGAAGATCATTATATCCATAATGCTCAGCCTGGCAGTGTTTTCCGGAACATACCGGTGCCAGGCACAGCAGAAGGTGACGTTGGATGAGGCCATCGATCTGGCCCTGAAAAACAATCCGGCGGTCAAGGTGGCACGCAACCAGGTGAGCATCGCCGCTGCCAAAAACACACAGGCACGCTCTACCCTTTATCCCCAGGCCGACGTGCTCTCC
Organism: Bacteroidales bacterium; assembly: GCA_015486475.1. Taxonomy (GTDB): domain Bacteria; phylum Bacteroidota; class Bacteroidia; order Bacteroidales; family VadinHA17; genus DRPN01. Next base: position 9,803 of record WFRO01000047.1, on the reverse strand, counting down.
AAATATTTCTTTTCCAACAACCTGCCGGCCATGTATCCGCTGGAGGGGGTCAGTGTGCCGGTGATGAACAATGGTTCCCCTACCGGGGATAATGTCATCATGCATCCCATGGCCCCTTATCCGGACCGCTCCCGCGATGTGCTGACCTTTGACTTCAATGTGGTGTATCCCATTTATGCAGGGAAAAAGAGGGTGAATGCCGTGGCCAGTACGGAAAAACTGCAGGAGGCCTATACCAGCGACCTGAAGAATACCGAAGAGGATCTGCGCCTGAAAGTGAAGACGGCTTACTATAACAACCTGTTGCTGATCGAGGTGATCGATGTGTACCACCAGATCCTGGACCAGCTGAACAAGCATCTGGCACTGGCGAAGATCGCTTACAACGAAGGTGTGCGATCAGAGTTTGATGTACTGAATTTCCAGAGCAAGATCGAAGAGTTCAAACACCGCCTCGTGGAGATGGAAGGGAATAAAGTGATCGCCCAGACGGCACTGAAGAACCTGTTGGCCTTGCCCGATACGGCAGATATTGCGGTTGCCGGGACGCTGGAGGAACAGGTCAGCCGCACCGGGATGCCCCTCCTTTATCTGGAGGATGTCCGCAAAGGGAATTACAAGCTGCAAAGCCTCCGCTATCTGAAAGATGTCCTCGACAAGAAAAAGGAGATCGAAGCGGCCGGCAAGCTGCCTACGATCTTTACCTTTGGCAACTACCACATCTATCACGGCATGGATTTTCCGCCTTTTGACCAGACCTGGCGCAACGGCTTTGCCGTGGGGGTGGGACTGAAAATAAACATCTTCGACGGAAACCGGACCAAAGGAAGGGTGGAGGAGATGAATGCCACCATCGACCGGATCAATAACTACCAGGAAGGCCTGGACCTGCAGCTGCGCTACCGGTATAATAAGGCCATCGAGGATATACAGTCGCTGAATGCCCAGAAAAAGGCCGCGCAGGAACACCTGCAGGTGGCGGAAAAGGCATACCACATCGCTGAGGTAGGATACGAGAACGGCGTGATCACCAATATCGAGCTCAATGATGCCCAGCTGAACGTCGCCAAGGTGAAACTGTCATTGCTCAACATTGATAAGGACCTGTTGCTGGAGTACGCGCAACTGCAGTATCTGAGTGGCAAAGAGTAATGATCTGATCCCATGAAAAGAAGCAGAGGCGCATATTTTTCATAACTTTATCTTTTACAGGAAGTACATTATTTTATTTTTTATGGCAACTATCAGGCAATCCACAGAGATCAGGAAAGAGCAGATCAAAGAAGCGGTCCGCATGATCATCTATGAAAAAGGGTTCAAGGGATTGTCCATTCATAATCTTTCAGCAAAACTGGGATTGAGCGAAGGGGCGATCTATCGTCATTTTGAGTCGAAAGAGCAGATCCTCTTTGATATCGTGATGGATGTCAGGAAGGAGATGATCGAGAATATGAGGGCGATTGCCCTGAAGGATACCTCCCCCGAAGAGAGGCTGCACGAATTCATGTGCTACCACATCCAATATCTGCTCAATAACAAGGGGATCACCATCCTGCTGTTCACGGAGGCCACCTATCAGCAGGATGTGGAGCTGAAAAAACACCTCCATGATATTTTCCTGTCGATCAAGCAGTATTTCAGCAAGATCCTTATTGACGGCATTACGTTGGGGGTGTGGGATGCGAACCTGTCCGTGGAAAGTGTGGCTACCCTTTACATGAGCATCCCTCTTACCCTGAACATAGAAATGAACCTGCAGGCACACAAAGGCTTCCATCATGATTTCTGTGAAAGGATGTTTATCCTGATACGGAAAGTGCTGGAGAAGAAAACGTAGTTAAAACCTTAAAGTTGAACATCTACTCATTACCGGCGGTCATTGCTTTCACCCTGAACTTCAGCATTGCCATGCTGGTGCTGCTGGATCGTCCGGGGGATACGCTGAACCGCTGGTTTTCGGTTTTTGTTTTCCTCTTCGCCGTCTGGAACCTGGCCGAGATCATCATCCTGAACAGTGTTCATTATGAAAAGGCCCTCCTGGGGGCACAGATCCTGTACCGGGCCCTTTTTCTGGCACCGCCGGTGTTCCTGATCATTGCCGGCATCTTTCCCCGTTCTGACAGACACCGTCCTTTCAAACCCTGGCATCAGGTTGTGATCCTCGCCCTCCCTGTGCTGATCATGATCTCCTCCTTCCCGGATTTCAATATCTTCCCGGTGCCTTTGTCCAACTTTCGCAACATTTACTATTACCGGATCAGGATCTCTTCCGGCATTTCCATCTTCCTGCTGATCACTCTTTCCCTGGTGTATGTCGCGTGGGGCACCTGGCTGCTCATCCGCAAGCTGAACAGGGCCCGGACCACCCGCGAACGCACCCGGATCAGGTTCCTCCTGGGAGGGGTGCTGACCATTTTCCTGGGGTATATCTTCATTAACATCTTTCATGAAAAAGGAGAAAAAATGTTCTCTTTCTATTTTTTCTCCACCCTGCTCACCCTTTTTGTCAGTCTTTTTTTCTTTGCCGCGATCATGCAGTACAAGATCTTCCGCCTGTCGCGGCTGATCACCGGCAGCATGACCTATACCATCCTCTCAAGCCTGGTCCTCACCGTTTATTTTCTGGTGATCAGGGGGCTGAGCAACAGCCTGGGCAAGCTTTTTCATATCAATTCCTTTCTGTTCGATGCCCTGCTGATCCTGATCCTTATCATTCTCATCCGTCCCCTCGAAGCCAGGATCGAAAAACTCATCGACCGTCTTTTGTACAAGAATATTTACCGGTACAGGAAGAATTTCCTGGTTTTCAGCCGGGAGTTGCTGAAATACTTTTCCACCGACCGGTTGTTCCAGGAGGTGCGAAAATTCCTGAAAGAGAATTTTTTTGTGGATACTGTTTACATCTTTTACAAAGATGAAGAGGATCCTGTTTACCGGTTATGGAAAAAAACAACAGACCGGTCCCCCGGCTTTTCCATACAGGACTATCTCATTGAATACCTTTCGCGGCAAAAAACGGCCGTTGAGTTTTATGACCTGGAACATGACCGCCTTCCCCGGGACCAGCTCCTGTTCCTGACCCGTCTGCATATCTCGATCATCCTGCCGTTGTTTTATGAAAAGGAGCTGGTCAGCTTTATTCTGATACCGGAGAAGAACAATAAGAGAACCTTTACCCATGAGGAGATCGAGATCCTGACCATTTTCAGCAACGAGATCGCCAACGCGTTGGTGCGTAACCGTACCATTGAAAAGATCCGGGAGCAGGAGCGTGAACGTTCACGCATGGAACGGCTGGCAGCCATCGGTGAGCTGACTGCCGGGGTGGCGCATGAGATACGCAACCCGCTGAACACCATCTCTACTTCGGCAGAAACCCTGCTACACAAAGATCTGGAGGAAGAAGACAAAAGTGAACTGCTGCAGTTCATCCTGGAAGAGAGCCAACGGCTGAACCATATCCTGAGCGACTTCCTGAAACTTTCGAAGATACACAACATCCATCCGGAGGAGACGGATATCGGGGACCTGCTGCGGGACCTCTCCTATGAAGCGGAACGCAGGAAGGAAGGAAAGGTTGAGGTGAGGCTGGTACATGAGCTACGGGATCCCGTGGTCATGCTCGATAAGGACCTGGTGTACCAGGTACTGCTCAACCTGGTTATCAATGCCCTGGATGCCATCCGGGTACGGCAGCAGAAAGAGCCGGATTACCGGGGAAGCCTTTCTGTCCGTATCCGTGAGAATGACCATAACCTTCTTTTTATCATTGAAGATGACGGTCAGCCTATCCCTCCGGAGGTACGCGAAAGGATCTTCAATCCTTTTTACACCACCAAAAAAGACGGTACCGGCCTGGGATTGTCCATCTCCAGCAACCTGGTCAAAAATATGGGAGGAACCCTGACCCTGGAGATCGACGGTGAGCTGAAGAGATTTAAAATAGAACTGCCCCGGTCCATGTCGCAGAATACTATACAACATGATATGCAAAAATGACCCGGCCCATGGAAAAAGAGAATACGACTTACAAGCCCACACTGCTCATCGTTGACGACGAGGAGCGCTCTGCCCGCATCCTGAAGATCAATTTCAGGGACAAATACAATATCCTGCTGGCCAACAACGGAGCGCAGGCCCTCACCCTCCTGGACCATGAGCCTGTAAGCCTGATCCTTACCGACCTGCGGATGCCGGAGATGACAGGGGATGAACTGCTGGAAAAGATCCGGGAAAAGAATTATCACATCCCGGTGATCATCATGACCGCCTACGGTACCATCGAGAATGCGGTCAGGTCGATGAAGATGGGGGCTTTTGATTATATCCTGAAGCCGCTGAACATTGAGAACCTCTCCCTGACCATTGAACGGGCCCTGAATTACAGCAACCTGCTGAACGAGAATGTAAGACTGAAAGAGCAGTTGAAAGCGTACGAGGGGTTTCGTCAGATCATCACCATCAATCCTGAGATGAAACGGTTGCTGGACCTTACCGGCCAGGTGGCCGGGGCCAAGGTGCCGGTGCTCATTGAAGGGGAGAGCGGCACAGGGAAAGAGCTGTTTGCCCGGGCCATTCATTACCTGAGCCCCCGGGCGAACAAGAACTTTGTCAGCATCAACTGTGGGGCTATCCCGGCAGAGCTGATCGAGAGCGAGCTGTTCGGCCATGAAAAGGGTGCTTTTACGGGCGCTTCTGCCCAAAAAAAGGGAAAGTTCGAGCTGGCCCATCAGGGAACCCTGTTCCTGGATGAAATAGGCGAGTTGCCGAAGAACATGCAGGTCAAGCTCCTGCGGGCTATCGAAGAACAACAGTTTACCCGCGTGGGCGGTACACAGGTCATACACACCGACATCCGGTTCGTGGCAGCTACCAACCGGAACCTGGAGAAAGAGGTGGAAGAAGGGAATTTCAGGGAAGACCTGTATTACCGGCTGAAAGTCGTTAACCTGCGGATCCTGCCCCTGCGGGAACGAAAAGACGATATCCCCCTGCTGGTGAAACACTTTCTGAAGAAACATGAAAAGGATATCGGAAAGACTGTCCGTGACACCGACAGGAAAGTGATGGAAATGTTCATGAACTATGCATGGCCCGGGAATGTCAGGGAACTGGAAAATATCGTTATGCATACCATGCTCTTCTCACCGGGCGATGTCCTGGTGCCCGAAGCCCTGCCCGTGGAATTTGTAAAGCAGGCCGGGGAAACAGAGACGGGAGAACAGGAAAGCGTTCCCGCTACCAAGGAGGAACTGCAAAAGGAAAGGAAAAAACGGTATGAGGAAGTGGATAAAAAGCTGGAATATAATTTTCTGGACCATGTGCTGAAAAAAACGCATGGTAACATCACCAAAGCTGCAGAGCTGACTGGCTATGACCGCCGGCAGTTGCAGAACCTGATCCGGAAACACCTGATCAATCCGTCGAATTATAAAAAATGAATCCATCTCAAAAATTACACACAAACGGATCGGAATGGCAGGGGGTTGTCAGGTATATTTGCACAGAGCACAGAGCTCAGGGCGTAGGGCGCGGGATACGGAGTGAGTTCCGGTAAGGCGAAATCAGGTTTCACTCCTTAGTGTGCTTATTCTCATCTCATTAAGATGTGTGTTCCAAAAAACCGGGAAATCCCTTTTCCCGGAATCTCCTTATTTCATGTGTTTGTGATTTTGTCGAAATCTTGTAATACCCAGACAATCAATATAATACAGAGTTTGGCATGGTTTGTGGGTTGATAGAGGTGAAAGATAAAATGTTTAACTAAACCAATAAGGAGGAAATTAAAATGAAAACAACATGGCAATCCTGGACGATCGCTATTTTAGGCATCTGGATCTTCATCGCTGCCTTTTTGAATCTCACACCGACGGGTAATCTGTGGGACAATCTGCTCGTGGGCATTGTTGTCGCCGTCGCCGGTTTTTGGATGCTTAAAGCCAAACCCTGGCAGGCCTGGCTATCCGGTCTGGTCGGTATCTGGCTGATCATTGCAGCTTTTGTGCCTTCCCTGCAGACACATACGCCCAACTTGTGGAATGACGCTATCTCGGGAATTCTCCTCATGATCGGAGGTTTTGGTGCTATGGGCGGAAGCTCTTCGCCTGCAGTAAAGTCCTGAGATGATGTTTTAAGGGTGAAAGGAGGCCGGTTGGCCTCCTTTCTTTTTATGGTTCATTGCAGCACTGCAGGGAAATTCGATGAGAAATAATGATATTTCTCATTTGAAGCCGGAGTATACCTATCGTATATTTGCGATAAGCTATCTGAAGTAATATTTTTGTATGGATAGAAATAGTTATTTGAAGAAAAAACATACGTAGCAGTGAGAAAATTGACAAGGAGGAAGAGAAATGAGAAGGTCAGGAATTATTTTTTTAATGATCTTGTTGACGGGAACAGGTTTATGGGCACAAAGGCAAAAACCTGTGCCGAGGCCGCCTATCTTCGGTATCCCGGCCAAAACATTGCCCAAAGGGTTGTGGGTCATCCGGGGTTATTGGATCCATCCTTTTTTTGATAAGAAGCTGGATGCTAGTACAGGTGAGATGGTTCCCATGCCGGATAATATCTCTTTTACATCCAATACGGTCTTTGCCAAGGTGAGATACGGGATCACTCCTAAGCTGACCGCGATCCTGAATGTCCCTTTTCTGGATAACAAAATGTCCCTGCCGGATATTACCAAAAATGGTACCGGCATTGGGGATATCATTGGCGCTTTGTTATGGAAGTTCCATCATAACAAGGAAAAGAGGTTCCTTACTTCTTTGTTGTTCTATACCAAATGGCCTTCGGGGGTGTCCACCGGACTCTCTCCCGATCAGCTCCCGCTGGGAACGGGTTCCTATGATGCGGGACTGGCATTACTGCCTGAGAAAGAATTCGGAAGATGGGATATGCGGTGGTCGGCCTTTTACGTATTCCGGAGTAAGAACAGGTCGGATGTAAATCTGGGAGATGTTATGCAGTTCTCCTGGAGTACCGCCTACAATGTCGGGAAAAGGTTTATCGGGGAGACATCGCTGGTATATAAACAAACCTGGCAGAATCGTAAAGACGGTACAGCCATAGAGGGATCAGCCAGCCATTTGTTCCAGCTGATCCCCGGAGCGCAATACCGGATCACCCGTCCTTTTCTGATCCAGTTTGCACTGCCTGTCACTCTTTCGGGGAAAATGCCGTTCACCCCTGCCGTGACCACCTGGGTGGGGCTTTATTACCTGTTTTGAGCTGAAAAAACTTAATAAAACAAGGAGGGAAAGATCATGTATACAAAGATCATTTATCCAACCGATTTCAGTAAGAATGCTGAAAAAGCTTATGAATATGTAAAAAAACTGAAAGATGCCGGAACAAAAGAAGTAGTCATCGTTCACATTGTAGAGGAAAGGAAGATCAGTCAGTACTGGGATATCCAGCAACAGATCGAAGGTTCTGATTCCGGTGTGACCCGTGAACATGCGGTAAAAAAGATCCTGGAGCGGGTATATGGAAGACTGGAGGAAAAAAAACAGGAGCTGCAGTCGCTGGGATTCAAAGCCAGTATCCTGGTGGAAGAAGGAGTGGCTTCCAGGCAGATATGCGAAGCGGCCCGCCAGGTCAGGGCCAGTCTGATCGTGCTGGGCTATACGGGAGAAAGTCTTTTGAGAGGCTTTTTCATGGGCAGCACGGTGCGACATGTCGTGGAGTTATCTCCCGTATCTGTTTTGATCGTTAAATAGAAGATAAAATCATTATGCCATGTATTCAAAAATCCTTTATCCGACAGATTTTAGTAAAAACGCTGAAAAGGCCCTTGGGTATGTTAAACAACTGAAAAGTGCAGGTACCGTAGAAGTAGTGATAACCCATATCGTTGAAAAACGAAAGATCCTGGAGTATGAACAGGTCCGTCAACAAATGGAAGCTTCCACTGAGGGGACGATTGATCTGGAAGATGCCGAGAAGTTATTACTTGAACAGGTCTATCCAAAGTTGCAAAAGATCGAAAAAGAGTTGGTGTCCCTTGGAATAAAAGCCAGTATCCTTGTGGAACAGGGGGTTGCCTCCCAGCAGATCTGTACGGCTGCCAAACAAGTGGCAGCAGATCTTATTGTTCTTGGGTATACAGGAGAAAGCTTACTGAAAGGATATTTTATGGGCAGTACGGTTCGCCATGTGGTAGAACTGTCACCTGTGTCTGTTTTGGTAGTAAAGTGAAGAAGAATTTACGGATGCATTAAATGAATAGGAGGGGAAAGAAATGTCTTTAGTTTCATTTGACAAGAAATTCAAGGAGACGCTACCGATTTGGATCATCCTGATGTTATTCGCAGGGTTTGGTTTCGGTTTGTGGAAACCTCATACTGCACAGTCCCTGAAATCCTGGATCTTCCCGGTATCCTTTGTGATGATATATATGATGTGTATTCCCTTGCGGATAGATGCCATAGCGGATGTGTTCAAACGGCCTAAGGAGCTTCTTATTGCATTGGGGATGAGTCTGATCATTGCGCCTCTCATTATGTGGCCTCTGGGGGCTGTCTTTCTCAAGGGTGAGACCTTGTTACTGGCCGGCATACTGCTTGCTGTTCTGGTGCCCCCGGGAGGGCTTACCGCATTCTGGGCCGGCGTTATGGGTGCTGATGTGTCTCTGGCACTGATGGTGGAGATGAGCGCTCTTTTATTAAGCATAATATGGATCCCGCTGGGGATGCAGGTAATGGAAGGGGCCAAAGTCACCATTCATCTTATGTTCCTGCTGGAAAAGATCGCTATACTTATCGTAGCACCTCTTATCATGGGAGCCCTGACCCATTGGGCATTGGTCAGCATCAAAAAAAATCTCAGAGGTCACATCAACCTTAAACCGGTTTTCTCCATTATATCGGGGATCAGTGCACTGATCATCGTTTTCATTGCCCTGGCACTGAAAGCAAAAGTTATATTGAAAGATCCCATGCTCATCGTTATGCCGGCGATCGTGGCACTGCTGTACTATACCATCACTTTTGTTTTTACCGGATGGTTTGCGATCAAACCATTAAAGATAAGATTTGATAAAGCCGTTCCGATCATCTATGCTACAGGCACGAAGAATCTCTCCATTGCCATGGCCGTGGCTGTTACCGTCTTTGGCCCTGAAGCGCTGCTGGGCATAGTGGGATGTGCCATCTTTCAAATGCCCATTGCTGCATTATATTATAAATACCTGTTGAGATTTAAACCAAATTATTCTTCAACTTGATCCATTCATTAAAATCATCAAAAATGTATTCAAAAATAGTTTACCCTACCGACTTTAGTAAAAATGCCGAGAAAGCATATGAATATGTTAAAAAATTAAAGGAAGCCGGTACAAAAGAAGTGGTTATCGTTCACATTATTGAGGAACGAAAAGTCAATCAGTATTGGGAGATACAGGAGCAGATCGAATTATCTCCTGCCGGTGTGGCAAAAGAACATGCCGTTAAAAAGATCCTTGAAAAAGTGTATGGAAAACTGCAACAAAAGGAAGCCGAACTCAGAGAACTGGGTTTTAAGGCCAGTATTCTGGTGGAAGAAGGGGTGGCTTCCAAACAGATATGCATTGCTGCAGAACAGGTAGATGCCAGTCTTATTGTGCTGGGTTATACCGGTGAGAGTACCTTGAGAGGATATTTTATGGGAAGCACGGTGCGGCATGTGGTAGAGCTGTCTCCGGTTTCTGTATTGGTGGTTAAATAATAAAAAAAGGGAAAGATGGATATCAAAAAGACAGCCAAAGGGTTCAGGAAGAATCTTACGTGGTGGACGCTGGCAGCATTGTTCGGAGGTTTCTT
>WFRO01000046.1 GCA_015486475.1 Bacteroidales bacterium | reverse complement strand
GTATAAGAGACAGGGCCATCTCCCATGAACCCCCCGCCTTGATCAACGGTGTGCGACGCTGGCAGATCAACCAGAAAGCCTGTTATACTTACTGGACCATCACCGGTACCGACTGCGGACGGTGTGTGGCGGTATGTCCCTATTCCCATCCGGACAATCTGTTCCACCGGATGGTCCGGTGGGGGATACGCCGTTCCCTGCTGATCAACCGTCTGGCACTGCCCATGGATGAACTGTTCTACGGGAAGAGACCTGCCCCGGGGAAGATCCCGCGATGGCTGGAGTACAAAAAAAGCAAATGATGTTGGGAAAAATGTTTTGTTTTTTTTAGTATTGCGCTAAATTTTTTTCAACCGGAAGAACCGCCCAACCTAAATGAAAAACATCTGTCTGCTGCTTTTCTTGTTCCTTTCGTTGTCTTTTATAAGTGCCGGGGATCTGCAGGATGGCACCACGCGGGTGCAGCCTGGGGAGAAAGCCCCTGATTTTACCGCTTATACCCTTGACGGGAAAAAGATAAGATTGTCACAGCTGCGGGGCAAGGTGGTGCTGATCAATTTTTTTACGACCTGGTGCGGGCCCTGTCTCCGGGAGATGACGGAACTGGAAAAGGAGATCTGGCAGCCCAACAAAGACAAGGGGCTGGTGGTGCTGGCCATCGGCCGCGAGGAGACCCGCGACAAACTCGTTCCTTTCCGCGATGAGAAAAAGCTCACTTTTGCCATCCTGCCTGATCCTGACAGAAAGATCTTCTCGCAGTTTGCCACCCAGTATATTCCCCGCAATTTTCTGATAGACCGGAAGGGTCGCCTGATATACAGCAACATCGGTTATACGCGTGAGGGATTTGCCTCGCTCAGGGAGCATGTACGCGAGGCTTTGGGTGACTGAATGAACAGTCCCATTTCCCCTGCAAGGTTGGATATTCCAAAGCTTCTTTCAGCATCGCCAGGAACTTTTTCCTGGGGATCTCCCGGGCGCCCAGGCTGCGCAGGTGGGGGGTAGGCAGCTGGGCATCGATAAAATGAAATCCTTTTTTTTCCGTACGCCACAAGATCAGATGGTAGAGTGCTGCCTTGGAGGCATCCCGCATCAGGTGGAACATCGATTCCCCGAAAAAAGCACGGCCCAGGGAAACGCCGTAGAGTCCTCCCACCAGTTGTCCTTTGTGCCAGGTCTCAGCTGAGTGGGCATAACCCAGCCTGTGCAGGCGCAGGTATGCCTCCTTCATCTCCGGCGTGATCCAGGTATCCTCCTGGCCGGGCCGGGGTAGCGTGGCACACCGGTCGATCACTTCGGCGAACGCTTCATCGCATGTGTAGCTGTATTTACCCGAGCGGAGTGTCTGCCGCAGGCTGTGAGAGATGTGGAACGACCCGGGCAGGAAGACCATTCTGGGGTCGGGCGACCACCACAGGATCGGCGAGCCCTCCCCGTACCAGGGGAAGATACCCCGGGCATAGGCCTCCAGAAGGGTCTCCGGCTCCAGATCACCGCCGGCAGCCAGCAGACCGTCGGGACGCGCACTCTCGGGATCAGGGAAGATCACAGGCATCAGGAAGGGTTTGGTGCAAAAATATGGAATTCCTGGGAAAAGGCATGGGTGATCGGGTGCAAGGTGCAAGGTGCTGGGTGCAGGGTGCTCCGCCTTTGTCCCGATAAATCTGGACTACGGCGGACAAAGTGGTTGCAGGGTGGACCACGAATCCCGAAAAACAGCAAATCTTTTTGATTTGCGTAGTTTTTCGAGGATCCCCGCCCGGATGACTCCGGTCGGACGGGCTCGCAATTCTAACGAGATCTTTGATCTCGAGAATTGCGGGACCACGAACTACGAACCACGAACCACGAACTAATTCACTATTTTTGTCCCCGCGATGGTCAATCTTTTCGGACATACGGTGGAGGAGCTGAGGGCCCTGCTGGCCGGGGCCGGTCTGGACTGCTCGCAGGCGCCCCTGCTGGCTTACTGGATCTACCGGCGGGGGGAGACCTCCTTCTCCCGCATGTTCTCCCTGCCGAAGGCGGTCAAGGAGTACCTCACGGTCCGGTATTTTGTAGAGGCGCACAAACCGCTGCTGGTGCAGGAAGCTTCCGACGGTACCCGGAAATATCTCTTTGGGACGTCTGCCGGGACGGTGGAAGCGGTCTACATCCCTGACGGCCGGCGTAACACCCTCTGTGTGAGTAGCCAGGCGGGCTGCCGCTGGCGCTGCCGTTACTGCCGCACGGGACAGGATGGTTTCCGGGGCAACCTGCAGGCGGGGGAGATCCTGAGCCAGTTGCACAGCCTGCCGGAACGGGAGAAGATCGATCATGTCGTTTTTATGGGCATGGGAGAGCCGCTGGAGAACACGGAGGAGGTGTTGCGCGCTGTGCGCATCCTCACCGATCCGCGAACTTATGCGCTGGCCTCCCGCCACATCACCCTCTCTACCATCGGCCTGCTGCCCGGCCTGCGAAAGATCCTGGAGGAAACAAAGATCAATGTGACGTTCAGCCTGCATTCGCCTTTCTCCGGCGAGCGGGCCCGTCTTATGCCGGTGGAGAAAAAATATCCTTTCCGCGAGGTGCTGGCATTGCTCTCTTCCTCCCCCCCGGGGAAAAGAAGACGGTACACCGTGGCTTACACCCTTTTTGAGGGGATCAATGACAGCCGGGCGCATCTGCAGGCGCTCATTGCCCTGCTCAGGGACCTGCCGTTGCGTGTTAACCTGTTGCATTATCATGTGGTCCCCGGCCTGCCTTTCCGGCCTGCTTCCCCGGCGAGGACGGAGTATTTCCGTCGCGGTCTGCTCGGTGCCGGGATCTCCTGTACCGTCCGCCGTTCACGGGGAGAGGAGATCGCCGCAGCCTGCGGGCTGCTCTCGGGAAACGGATCCCCTGACTCACCGCGCCTCAGCCCGGTTATGCTTTGAGCGGGGGGCTATCCGATATATATCTCAAGCAGGCGGGTTTCCCCTGCCGGTACCAGCCGGACATCCTTCAATACCGCCGGCAGGAGCAAGGTCTCTCCTTTGCGTATAGTCTCTGTGCCGTTCTCATGCTCGATAGAGGCCTCTCCTTCGAGCCCCATATAGATCACGAAAGAGTCGAGCTCAAAATAATCTTTCTCCAGCGGCCGGTCGAAATGCAGGAGGTTGGTGGTGAAATGTTCACTGCCGACCAGGTTGACCGTCTCATTGAGGCGGTCGTTATAGGGCATTTTGTATTGCGGCAGGGCTTTGTAATCGATCGCATCCAGGGCCAGGTCGGTATGGAGTTCGCGCCCCTTGCCGTTGGCATCCACGCGGTCCCAGTCGTAGATGCGGTAGGTGATATCGGAGGTCTGTGAGATCTCGGCCACCAGTACACCGGCGCCGATGGCATGGATGCGGCCGGGTGGGAGGTAATAGACATCCCCCGGCGCTGTCTTCTCACTGTTTAGGATCTCGCGGAGCGTTTTGCGGCGGAGATGCTCCATGTATTCCTCCCGGCTCACATCGCGGTTGAACCCCACGATGATCTCCGCTCCCGGCTCACACTGCATGACATACCACATCTCGGCCTTGCCGTACGCGTTGTGGCGCTTTTTAGCCAGAGCATCGTCGGGATGCACCTGTACCGAGAGGATATCGTCGGCATCGATGAACTTGACGAGGATGGGGAATTCGATCCCGAATTTTTCGAAGATACTGTCGCCCGTCAGATCGCCCATGTATATCTCGATGAGCTCCTGCAGGTTGTTGCCGGCCAGGAATCCATTCTTCACCACGGAGACATCCTCCGGCCACCCGGAGATCTCCCAGCTCTCGCCGGTTTTTTTCAGATCACCTACATCCTTGTGCAGCACGTTACGCAGCCGTTCGTTGCCCCATATCTTGGTTTTGTAGATCGGATGGAATTTCAGCGGATAAAGTCTTGTCATCTTTTTGGGATTTGTTCGGTGTGTTCTTATCTTTACAGGAACGAAAATAAGAAAAAATGTTGATCGTAGGTATTGCAGGAGGAACAGGATCGGGGAAGACGACGGTGGTGCGTAAGATCATCGACCGTCTGCCGGCCGACGAGGTGGCTATCCTGCCGCAGGATGCCTATTACAAGGACAACAGCCATCTGCCGCTGGAAGAGAGGCAGGAGATCAATTTCGACCACCCCTCTTCGATCGAATTCCCGCTGCTGGTGAAGCATCTGCGCATGCTGAAGAAAGGTCTCAGCATCCAGCGGCCTGTCTATTCCTATCTCTCCTGCACCCGTGCCGGAGAGACCGTGCCCATCGATCCGAAACATGTGATCCTGGTGGAAGGCATCCTGATCCTTACCGACGAGGAGTTGCGGAACGAATTGGATATCAAGGTGTATGTAGATGCCGATGCCGATGACCGGCTGAGCCGGGTCATCCAGCGCGACATACGCGAAAGGGGCCGGTCGGTGGAGAAGGTGCTGGAACGTTACGACAAGACCGTTAAACCCATGCACCTGCAGTTCATCGAACCCACCAAGCGATATGCCGACATCATCGTACCCCAGGGAGGGAACAATGAGGTGGCCATCCGCATCCTTACCTCTATCATCGAAAAGACCCTGCGCCAGCATAAATAACAAATTCATTATGGACAGAGAAATACCCCTTGACAAAATCCTTTTTCTGGACATAGAGACCGTCCCCATGAGCGAGAGCATGGAGGAGCTGCCCGAACCTTTTCGCAAGCTGTGGGAAAAGAAGGCGGAGAACATCCTGCGGCAGGAGGATATGACCGCAGCAGAGAAATTCGAAAGGGCCGGCATCTATTCGGAATTCGGAAAGATCGTCTGTGTGTCGGTAGGTTTTTTCAACAACGGCAGGTTCCGTCTGAAGTCGTTTTACGGTGATGACGAAAAAGCACTCCTGAAAGATTTCGGAGAGCTGCTGGACAAAGGACCTTTCGAGGCCCTCTGTGCCCACAACGGCAAAGAGTTTGATTTCCCGTACCTGGCCCGCCGCATGCTGATCCTGGGGCTGAAGATCCCGGCGATGCTGGATGTGGCAGGGAAGAAACCCTGGGAGGTGCCTTTCCTCGACACCATGGAGATGTGGAAATTCGGGGATTACAAACATTTCACCTCGCTGGAGCTGCTGGCGGCCGTATTCGGTATCCCCACGCCCAAGGATGATATCGACGGCAGCCAGGTGGCTGAAGTATATTATAAGGAAAAAGACCTGGAACGGATCGCCCGCTACTGTGAAAAGGATGTGCTTACCACCGCCCGGGTCTATCAGAGATACAAGGGGAAACCGTATGTGGCGGATGAGAATGTTACCTCGGTGACCTGGGAGAGCTGAGAAACCCGACGACTTCGTTGATCAGCCGTTCCGGCTGCTCGGCATGCAGCCAGTGACCGGCGCCGGGGATCGTGCGGATCTCTGCCTGCGGAAAGAATTTCCGGATCAGGGGAATATCTTCGTCGGTGATGTAGTTTGAGTTGCCGCCCCGCAGGAACAGCACCGGCGCAGCATCGAAGTGTTTTTCTTTCAGCAGCGGATCGCTGTCAGGACCCAGCAGGATCCTGGGGAGACTGTCGTAAAGGACGGGCAGGTTGATCTTCCACCGGAACCGGTTCTGTTCATCCCGCGTAAGGTTTTTTAAAAGGAACTGTCTGACCCTTTCGGAGGGGATGGCTTTGCTGAGCGCTTCCATCACTTCATTACGTGTGCGCATCGCCGGCAGATCGAGCTGCAGCATGGCTTCCATCATCTGCTTATGCAGACTGAAGGAGGTGCCGCTGTCGCTGTGGAGCCGGTAGGTGCGGGGGGAGATGTCGACGGGGATCAGCGCATGGAGCCGTCGCGGATGCTGCAGTGCATAGTACATGGCCGTTTTCCCACCCATGGAGTGGCCCATCAGGACAAATTGCTCCAGGCCCCGGTCACGGATGAACTCTTCCAGATCAGCCACCATGGACGGATAATCATGCCGGGGATCATGGGGGGAGCGGCCGTGGTTGCGCAGGTCGGGCAGATAAACATGGTAATGTTGTCCCAGCTGCCGGGCCACCGTCATCCAGTTATCCGACGAGCCGTAAAGGCCGTGGAGGATCACCAGCGGAGCGCCCGCTCCGGTTTCCCTGAAAAAAAGCTTCATCATTGCAACTGTTGCAGATACATCTGGATGACGTTCTCCAGCCCGTAGTAAAGCGCATCGGAAATGAGCGCATGGCCGATGGATACTTCCTCCAGGTAGGGGACATTCATGTAAAAGAAGCGCAGGTTCTCCAGGTTGAGGTCATGGCCGGCATTGACGCCGAGTCCCAGCTCATGAGCATGGCGTGAGGCTTCGGCAAAAGGGGCTACGGCAGCTTCTTTGTTCTTCGCAAAATCCGCTGCATAAGGCTCGGTGTAGAGTTCCACCCTGTCGGTACCGGTTTTGGGGGCCTCATCCAGGTTCTTCAGGTCGGTCTCCACGAAAAGAGAGGTGCGTATGCCCTTGCTGTGCAGCTCCCCGATGATATCGGTGAGGAAAGAGAGATGGTCACGTATCTTCCATCCGGCGTTGGAGGTGAGCGCATCCGGCGGGTCGGGCACCAGCGTCACCTGGTCGGGGACCACCTCCAGCACCAGGTCCATGAAGGCCGGGAGAGGATAGCCCTCCACGTTGAACTCGGTGGTGATCACCGGCCGTATTTCCCGCACATCGCTGTAACGGATGTGCCGCTCGTCAGGGCGGGGATGTACCGTGACCCCTTGTGCTCCAAAGCGTTCACAGTTGATGGCAGCTTCCAGTACATTGGGAATATTTCCGCCCCGGGCGTTCCGTATCGTGGCAATTTTGTTTATATTTACACTTAATCGCGTCATAATGCTTATCTTTACATAGTATTTGGTGTCAAATTTAACAGCTTTTTTTCGTAAAACAGGGTATGCGTGCCAAAGATTTAATATCGGACATTGTACCGTCGCTCCGCACCTCGGACAGCGGGCAGAAAGCCCTGAACTGGATGGAGGTATTCCGGGTGTCCCATCTGCCGATCGTGAACAACCGGGAATTCCTGGGCCTGATCTCCGACACGGATATCTATGATATGAACATGGCCGAGGAGCCGATAGGCAACCACAACCTCTCCCTTTTCAGCCCTTTTGTATATGCCGATCAGCATGTATACGAGGTGATCGAGCTGGTAGCCCGTCTGAAACTGACCGTGGTGCCGGTGCTCGATCGTGACAAGAACTACATGGGGCTGATCACCAACCATGATCTGATCCGCTGGTTTGCAGACCTGACGGCTGTGAAAAACCCGGGGGCTATCCTGGTGATCGAACTGAACCAGAACGATTATTCCCTGAGTCAGATCGCCCAGATCGTCGAGTCGAACGATGCCAGCATCCTGAGCTCTTACATCCGCAATCACGAGGATTCGACCAAGACCGATCTCATCCTCAAAGTGAACACGACGGAGATCTCTTCTATCTCGAAAACCTTTGAGCGTTATGGTTACGAGATCAAGGCCTCGTTCATGGAGGACGGCGAGCTGGAGACGTTCTATGCCGACCGGTATGAGGAGTTTATGCGATATCTGAACATTTGAAACCACAAAAAAATGAGGGTTGCTGTCTATGGAAGGAAGATCACTCCGGATTTTTTGCCTTATCTCCGGCTGATCTTTGAAAAGTTCAGCCAGAATGATGCGGATGTCCTGCTCTACGGGGAGCTGGCGGAGAATATCCAAAAGGATTTTGACCTGCATCCGCAAACCGAAGGGGTTTTCACCACCTATCATGATCTGGGGAGAGAGGTGGATGTTTTGCTGAGCATCGGAGGCGACGGCACCTTCCTGGAGGCGGTCTCTTTTGTGCGTAACAGCGGTATCCCGATTATCGGTTTTAACAGCGGCCGCCTGGGTTTTCTGGCCAATATCTCGAAGGAGAATGTGGCAGAGTCGATCGATGCGATCTTCCGCCATGAGTTCACCCTGGAGAAACGTTCCCTCATCGAGCTGATGCGGCCGGAGGGAGACCTGCAGGAGTTCCCCTATGCATTGAATGAATTTGCCATACAGAAGAAGGGAACGGGGATGATCAGTGTGGAAGTCTCGATAAAAGGCAAGCATATCAATACCTACTGGGCGGACGGCATCATCGTTTCCACCCCTACCGGCTCAACGGGTTATTCGATGAGCGTGGGAGGGCCTATCGTGATCCCGGGATCACAGAATTTCATCCTCAGCCCTATTGCGCCTCACAACCTGACCGTACGGCCGCTGGTGATCCCGGATGAACATGAGCTGATCATCCGCGTATCACCACG
>WFRO01000045.1 GCA_015486475.1 Bacteroidales bacterium | reverse complement strand
TCAGGAAAAAACTCCCTGAATACAAGCAATTGCTTACCGACAATGTGATCTTTCACAACCGTACCCAGGGGATCGGAGTGCTCTCCCGGGAGCAGGCCATCAGTTTCGGGGTGACGGGCCCTTCGGGACGCGGGTCCGGTTTTGCCTGTGATGTGAGGAAAGTAGCTCCCTACGGTATCTATGATCAGATAGAGTTCAGGGAGATCCTGCACGATGAAGGGGACAGCTTTGCCCGTTACCTGGTGCGCATGGAGGAGATGGAAGAATCCCTGAACATCCTGGAGCAGGTGGTGGACCGGATGCCTGCCGGGGGAGACTATACGGCCAAAGTGAAGCCTATTATCAAGCTTCCCGAGGGAGAATACTTCCAGCGTGTGGAGACGGCCCGCGGTGAGTTCGATGTCTATATAGTGAGTGACGGCAAGAAATTTCCTTACCGGGTCAGATTCCGCTCGCCCGGTTTCAGCAATCTTTTTGTCCTGAACACCCTGGCCAAAGGAGGCAAGATCGCCGATCTCATAGCCATCGGCGGATCGTTAGACCTGGTAATACCTGATATTGACAGATAAAACAGAGATATGTTACTGGATATCTTTAGCTTTTCAACGCTGACAGAAAGTATAGACAAGGGGCTTCATTCCTGGATGTCCCCGGGTTGGGCCGTTCTTACGGAGCTGGTCCTGGTGGGACTTGTCTTCCTGCTTTTCTATGCTCTGCTGGGTCTGTTCCTGGTCTATCTGGAACGCAAGGTATGTGCCGTCATGCAGAACCGCATCGGTCCCAACAGGGTGGGCAAATGGGGTATCTTCCAGACCGTCGCTGATTTTATCAAGCTGATCACGAAGGAACTGGTCCATATCAAGAATGCGGATCCTTTCCTGTTCAATCTGGCTCCTTTCATTGTCATTATTACCTCTTTTCTGGTGATGGCAGCACTACCTTTTGCCAAAGGGCTGCAGGCCATCGATCTGAACATCGGCATTTTTTATATCATATCCGTTTCTTCTCTGGGGGTGGTAGGTATCCTGATCGCAGGGTGGTCAAGTAACAGCAAATATTCTTTGATCGGGGCCATGCGCAGTGGTGCGCAGGTGGTGAGCTATGAGCTTTCTGTGGGGTTGTCACTGCTGGTAGTGGTTGTGCTGGCCGGCACCATGCAGCTCTCTGCGATCGTGGAGAGCCAGGCCAACGGCTGGTGGATCTTCAAAGGTCATCTCCCCGCCTGGATCGCCTTTGTTATTTTTCTCGTGGCCAGCACGGCCGAGATCAACAGGGGGCCCTTCGATCTGGCCGAAGCCGAGTCGGAGCTGACAGCAGGTTTTCATACGGAGTACTCAGGGATAAAATTTGCCTTTTTCTTCCTGGCCGAATATATCAACATGTTCATTGTGGCCGCCATCGCTGCCACCCTTTTCTTCGGGGGATGGATGCCCCTGCACATAGGACACTGGGAGGCTTTTAACCGCATCATGGATTTTATCCCTTCCATACTGTGGTTCTTCGGAAAGACCTTCTTTATCATATACCTGATCATGTGGTTCAAATGGACCTTCCCGCGTTTGCGGATCGATCAGTTGTTGAGCCTGGAATGGAAATATCTGTTGCCATTGAGCCTCGCGAATATTGTGATCATTGCTTTTGTGGTCCTGATGGGTTGGTATTTTCACTGATAAGCCTGCATACAGATGAACAGTGTAATAAAATATTTTGCATCCATAATAAACGGTATCCGCTCTTTGTGGGCGGGTATGCGGATCACCGGGAAATATTTCGTGAGCCCTGGGGAGATCGTTACGGAACAGTACCCGGAAAACCGGGCTACCCTGAAGATGACCGACCGGTTCAAGGGAGAGGTGATCATGCCTCACGATGAAAACAACCAGCATCGCTGTACCGGTTGCGGGGTATGTGAGATGAACTGTCCCAACGGCTCCATAGAGATCATTACCAAAAGGGTGCCGGATGAGAATGGCAAGATGGTGCGGGTGATCGACAAGCATATCTATCATCTGTCCATGTGTACTTTTTGTGAGTTATGCATTAAGACATGTCCTTCCGATGCGCTGGCCTGGGGCCAGGATTTTGAACATGCTGTTTTCACCAGGTCCCGCCTGACAAAGGTGCTCAACAAACCGGGATCGTCACTAAAGAAGGAGGTTAAATGACTATGGCCTTGAATGTTGTCATGTTCTATCTGTTATCGGCGGTCATCCTCGTTTTCTCGGTGCTGACCGTGACTTCAAGGAGGATGCTCCGGGCGGCCGTATATCTGCTGTTCGTGCTGGTGGGCACGTCGGGGATCTATTTCCTGCTCAACTATGAGTTCCTGGCGGCGATACAGCTGGTCCTCTATGCCGGAGGCATCGT
>WFRO01000044.1 GCA_015486475.1 Bacteroidales bacterium | reverse complement strand
ATGATGCACAAGATCTTTGAGAACGAAGAGATCAAGAACATCTTTACCGCCCTGGGCGTTTCCATCGGCACTGAAGAGGATAGCAAAGCCCTAGACATGTCGAAGCTGCGTTATCACAAGATCATCATCATGACCGATGCCGACGTTGACGGGAGCCACATCACCACACTGATCATGACCTTTTTCTTCCGGTACATGCAGGACCTGATCCGGGAGGGATATCTTTACATCGCCACGCCTCCGCTCTACCTGGTCAAGAAGGGCAAGAACTTCCGCTATTGCTGGAACGAGCAGCAGCGCCAGCAGGCCGTCGAGGAGATGGGAGGCGAAAAGGCCGGCGTGGCCGTACAGCGTTACAAAGGTCTGGGTGAGATGAACGCCGAGCAGCTGTGGCAGACCACCATGAACCCGGCGTCGCGCACGCTGCGGCAGGTGACCATCGAGAGCGCCGCCGAGGCCGACCGTATCTTCTCCATGCTCATGGGCGATGATGTGCCGCCACGGCGGGAGTTCATAGAGAAGCATGCAAAATATGCCAATATTGATGCCTGATCATTAAACTGCGATCGCGTTTATGTTTTTTCTCGGCTGTGACGTAGGCAGTTCTTCGGTGAAAGTATCCCTGCTGGAAGGGGATACGGGGACCGTCGTAGCCCATGCCACCTCGCCCGCCGGTCAGGAGATGCCTATCGACGCACCCCGGCCGGGATGGGCCGAACAAGCGCCGGAGATGTGGTGGCAGCACCTGAAGAAAGCCACCGCGTCCGTTATGACCACGAGCCAGGCAGGTCCGGAGGATATCGGAGCCATCGGCATCTCCTACCAGATGCACGGACTGGTGCTGATCGACGGGGAGGACAAGGTGCTGCGGCCGGCCATCATCTGGTGCGACAGCCGGGCCGTGGAGACCGGCGAGAGAGCGTTCCGTAAGATAGGAGAGGAACGGGCACTGCAACATCTGCTCAACTCCCCCGGCAATTTCACCGCAGCCAAGCTGGCCTGGGTGAAGGAACATGAGCCTGAGATCTATGCCAAAGCTCGTAAGTTCCTGCTACCGGGCGACTACATCGCCCTGCGCATGACAGGGGAGACGACCACCACCATACCCGGCCTGTCGGAAGGGATCTTCTGGGATTTCCGGGAAAACGATATCTCACCGCTGGTCACGGACACCTTCGGTTTTGATCTGAACCTTTTCCCTACGGTGGTCCCTACCTTTGGGAAACAGGGAATCCTGACCGCTGCCGCCGCCCGGGAATTGGGGTTGCGTGCCGGCATCCCCGTAACTTATCGTGCCGGCGACCAGCCCAACAATGCCTTCTCGCTCAATGTCCTGGAGCCGGGTGAGGTGGCCGCCACCGCCGGCACCTCGGGGGTCGTTTACGGAGTGAGCGACCGTGCCGACTATGATCCCCTCTCGCGGGTGAACACCTTTGTGCATGTCAATCATCAGCCGCCACAGAACCGCTACGGTGTGCTCCTCTGCATCAACGGTACGGGTATTCTCAATGCCTGGCTGCGCAGGAACCTTTTTATGGGGTCCGTATCCTATGAGGAGATGAACGAACAGGCCCTGGCGGTGCCACCGGGCGCGGAAGGGCTCACCGTATTGCCTTTCGGCAACGGCGCGGAACGCATCCTTTCCAACAGGGATCCCGGCGCGCTCTTCCACGGGATGCAGTTCAATGTTCACTCACGGGCCCACCTGCTGCGGGCAGCCCAGGAAGGGATCGCTTTCTCCTTCCGTTACGGTCTGGAGATCATGAAAAAGACGGGTGTGGACACGCAGGTGATGCGGGCCGGCCATGCCAACATGTTCCTGAGCCCCCTCTTTGCCGGCGTGCTGGCGACGGTGGCCGATACGCAGATCGAACTGTACGATACCGACGGATCGCAGGGGGCGGCACTGGGAGCGGCTCTCGGAGCCGGATTTTATAAAACCCCGGCAGAGTGTTTCCGCTCGCTCACGAAAAAAGAGGTGATCCTTCCCGATCCTTCGCTCAGGGATGCCTATGAGCAGGCTTACGGAAAGTGGCTGGAGGTCCTGGAGAGAACCCTGCAGGAAGGCTGACAGTCCTCTTCAGGGTTCCCCTTTATTCCATTGATAACCAAAACACAAGAAAATGAAAGTTACCCTTGGTCAGAAAGAGTTTTTCCCCGGCATAGGGGCGATCCCCTACGAGGGAAAAGAGTCGGACAACCCGCTTGCCTTCAAGTGGTACAATGCGGAGCAGACGGTACGTGGCAAAACAATGAAAGAGCATTTCCGTTTTGCGGTGGCTTACTGGCACACCTTTGGCAATACGGGCAACGATCCTTTCGGTGCCGGCACCAAAGTGTTCCCGTGGATGGAGTATGCCATGCCCCTGGAACGGGCCCGGGCCAAGATGGATGCAGCCTTTGAGTTCTTTACCAAGCTGGGAACCCCTTACTACTGTTTTCATGATTTCGACCTGGTGGAGGAAGCGGACACCTTTGCCGAATCAGAGAAAAGGCT
>WFRO01000043.1 GCA_015486475.1 Bacteroidales bacterium | reverse complement strand
GACGATTATGTGGATATCCTCTCTTATGAGCAGCAGCCTTTCTGGCAGCAGGTGGAATATGAAGTGCCGGACAACTGGTGGCACAGCAAGGAGTATTACAATGTGCCGCTGGATGTCTTCATGAAAGCTCTGAACGAAGCTGTCAAAAAAGGATATACCGTGGCCATCGGGGGTGATGTGTCGGAACCCGGCTTCAGCCGCGAGACCAATGTGGCGCTGATCCCCGACTGGGATATTCCTGCCAGTTATATCAATGATGATGCCCGCCAGTTCCGCTTCTCCAACCATACCACCACCGACGATCACGGTATGCACCTCGTGGGCTGGCTTGAGCAGGACGGTCAGATGTGGTACCTGATCAAAGACTCCAGCTCGGGATCACGGAACGTGGGAGAAGGAGACAAAAAATTCGGTTATTATTTTTTCAGCACCCCTTATGTGAAGCTTAAAATGATGGATTTTGCGGTTCATAAAGATGCTGTGAAAGATATCCTGAAAAAGTTCAAAAAATAAGACCGGCGAGCCCCGTTTCTTGGAGAAGGTGTATTATGAAGCATCCATACATCTCTTACCCTTCGCGCCCCCTCGGTCCCCTAAAGGGGAAGTCCGCCCGCAAAAATAACTTGTGTGGGCAAGGGTTCCCCCTTCAGGGGGTCAGGGGGGCGGGGCAGGCTATGTAATGCGTTGTTTTATAGTTGACTTAACACTAAGGGGGGAAAGTATTAAAGAAAGAAACAAAAAAGCTGCTGCGGCAGCTTTTTTGTTTATATGGAATCTGACCGGAAAATCTTATCTTTATACCGGTTCAATTATGAGAGCATGAAAGAGAAGATCCTGATCCTGGATTTCGGGTCACAGTACACACAGTTGATAGCCAGAAAAATACGAGAGCTGAACGTCTATTGTGAGATCTATCCTTACAATCATTTTCCTTCACCCGGTGAGACGGTCAAAGGGGTTATCCTCTCGGGCAGCCCTTATTCGGTAAGAGACAAGGAGGCGCCGATCCCTGACCTGAAAGGGATCAAGGGGCAATGGCCCATCCTGGGTATCTGTTACGGTGCCCAGTACCTGGCCCATTATTACGGCGGTGAGGTGCTTCCCTCCGATACCCGTGAATACGGGCGGGCCAACCTGAAATTTGTGGACAGTGAGAGCCCTCTCTTCAGGGGCATAGAGGCCGGCACGCAGGTGTGGATGTCCCACGGCGACACCATCGCCCGCATCCCGGATCATTACAGGATCATCGGGAGCACGGAAGATGTGAAGATAGGCGCGTATAAGATCGAAGGAGAGGAGACCTACGGTATTCAGTTCCATCCCGAGGTGTATCATACCATTGAAGGGAAAAAGATCCTGGAGAACTTTGCCGTGGAGGTGTGCGGCGTCAGCCGCGACTGGACGCCGGCCTCTTTCGTGGAGACCACCGTCAGGGAGCTGCAGGAGAAGATCGGGGAGGACAAGGTGCTGCTCGGTCTCTCGGGAGGCGTCGATTCCAGTGTGGCGGCCGTTTTGTTGCACAGGGCCATAGGCCGTAACCTTACCTGCATCTTCGTGAACAATGGCCTGCTGCGTAAGAATGAATATGACCAGGTGCTCCATTCTTACCGGCACATGGGCCTGAACGTTATCGGTGTGGACGCCTCAACCAGGTTCCTGGATGCCCTCGCAGGCGTCACCGACCCGGAAAAAAAGAGAAAGATCATCGGAAAAGCCTTCATTGACGTCTTCGATGAGGAGGCACACAAGATAAAGGATGTGAAATGGCTGGCCCAGGGCACCATCTATCCCGACGTGATCGAATCGGTATCGGTCAACGGTCCCTCGGCCACGATCAAATCGCATCATAACGTGGGAGGGCTGCCGGAAAAGATGCACCTGAAGGTGGTGGAGCCTCTCCGTCTGCTGTTCAAGGATGAGGTGCGCCGCGTAGGGGAGACCCTGGGCATCGACAGGACCATCCTGGGCCGGCATCCTTTCCCCGGGCCGGGGCTGGCCATCAGGATCCTCGGGGAGATCACCCGCGAAAAAGTGAGGATCGTGCAGGAAGCTGATGATATCTTCATCTCCGGCCTGAAACGGGAAGGGCTGTACGACAAGGTGTGGCAGGCAGCCGTCATCCTGCTGCCCGTGCAGTCGGTGGGGGTGATGGGCGACGAGCGTACTTACGAGCATGTGGTCGTGCTGCGCGCGGTCAACTCCACCGACGGGATGACCGCCGACTGGTCCCACCTGCCGTATGACTTTCTGGCTCGGGTCTCTTCG
>WFRO01000042.1 GCA_015486475.1 Bacteroidales bacterium | reverse complement strand
GTCCATGGGCATATCCACCGCCGTATTGAGGGTCAGGAAATAATTTTCATTGTTCAGAAAAGCAAACTCCAGGTTCCATTTCTCATGGGGCTTGATCATGTAAGAAATGAAACGTGGCTCGATAACCAACCGGATGCTGTTGAGATCCACCCCGTTGCCCAGGGCATTTCTCAGGTTGGCCAGGTTCATCGAAAAAAGACTGGCATGGATGGACAACTGTGAGGAGTTGTTCTCACCAATGGCTGCCGGGTTGTAATAAATGGCCGAAGGACCCGCGCCCCCTCCCACTACAGCGCCGGAGGCCAGGGAAGACTCCTCATTGAAGTTGCGGGTCCAGTAATTGAACGACTGGGCCCGCAGGGCAGGCGTAAGGACCATCCCTGACAGAAAAAAGACCGATACCAGATAACGCAACATATTCTTATCTTGGATCTTCAGGATCACATATCATTGCTGTATCTCTCTCCTGACCTCATCATACAGGGCCAGGAAGATCTCAAACGACTCGTCCGCCACAAGACGATCCTCCAACAATGCATCAAAAGCCTCGGATCGAAGTTCTCGTAGCTCTTCGAACATCTCCTTTTTCGTGTTATCATCCATATTTTTCAGAACTTTCTTCCTGAGTGAAAGAAGCTTCCTGTAAAACAGCTCTATTCTCAGTTTTTTACTCATTTTCATGCGCCGGTGTATAGAAGCCAAAGCGCCTGCAAGAATGGCCAGGATCGAGATAAAGGTCAGGATGACCGATGCATATCGTGTCAGGAGGGATGGCTGGTTCCGCGTAATAAAATCCACCGTGCCATTATGGAGCGGAAAGGAAAAAATATCCTCATTAAAATCCCTGGTCTGCAACAAAGCGTAAATATTATCCATTTCCTCCAGCTGTGGCTTTTGTTCCACAAGCAGACTGACAATATCATAGACAAGTGTCCTGGAAACATCCTTCCGGGTGACAAGAACATCAGGAATAGAGATCGTCAGCACCGGCGAGGTTGGTTTCCCCAGAAAAAAATCTTTCGGCAGAATGAAAGGGACAACCCGGGAAAAGTTCATCCTGAATCCCTCCACCGACGAACCCCGCTGATACAAGGATACATCGTCGAGGGAGAAAAAATGCGCTCCCATCAGTACCAGCTTTTTCATTTTGGGATTGTGCAGATGGGTCAACCCCAGATAAACGAACGCCGAATCCTTCCACTGATCAAGATCCATACGGTTTGCGCTGAGCCCCCGCACACTGGCCGGGTCGATACCGAAACTCATAAAAAGTTTCTGCATAAAAATACTGTCGAACCTGGAAAGATCTTCGAATACCACATGATGGTCCTGCATCAGCTCCCTGAAGTCTCCGGGAGGATAGTCCTTGATGTTCATGGTCATCACCGCCAGCATCCTCGGGAGCAGGGGGGCTACCGTACGTATGTCGGAAGCTTTAAAAAAAGCATTGTTCGGGATGATCGCAAAATCAACATCTCCCTCCCTCAACTCCTGGAAAGCAGTATCTTCCGAAAGGGTATAACGAATGGTGACGTTGGCGTTCAGCTCTTCTTTCAACAACTTCACAATGGCACGGTCCGACACTTTGGCCGAGTTCAGTTCAGACACTTTGATGATCGTCAGGTCCTTGTCATAAGCTTCCATCTTTTTACAGGAAGAAAAAACTGCCATAAGGGCCAGCGGAGAAAACCATAGCCATCGTACCGTCAGTGAAAAACTCATATAAAAAAATATTTTGGGAAGGGGATCTCCCCCTTTTTCGAGTTAAAGTAACAAAAAAAATGATCATTATCAGAAAGCGTTGGTGCTTTTCTGTTGCTGATATTTTAATAAATCTTTATCTTTAGATGATCTAAGACCCTTCATCATGGAAACACGCTATTGTCTGGAATGCGGCGAGCCTCTTCACGGCCGTGCGGATAAGAAATTCTGTTCCGACCAGTGCCGCACCACCTACCACAACCGCTTGCATGCTGAAGCGAACAGCTATCTCCGTCGCATCAACGCCATTCTGAAAAAGAACCGCAATATCCTGGCCGCCCTCAACCCTCACGGCAAGGCAAAAGTCCATAAAGAAACCCTGTTGTCAAAGGGATATAACTTCAACTACCACACCAATGTTTACGAAACCCGCACCGGCAACCGCTATATTTTTTGCTATGACATGGGATACCTGCCCCTCAAAGAGGATATGTATTTCCTCGTGCACCGGCAGGAGTATATTGGGTGAGGGTTTCAGGTTCCAGGTTCCAGGTTGGGGGCTGTCACATGGACGTTTGGGGTGCCGCAACTCTTGGAATCTATGATTCCATTAGAGTTGCGAGCATCCTCGTAAAACTAAGCAAATCGAAGATTTGCAGTTTTACGGGATTTGTTGCTCGCTGCGCGAGCGTTTGATGCGCCTGATGCAACTCAGGTATCATCCTTCGATACACCTGCGGCTACTCAGGAACCGACTTCGTCGGGCAAAGCATTCACTCATCCACTCAATCAATCATTCATTCATTCATTCACTCATTCACTCATTCAATCATTTGAGCAGTACCAGCGTGGCGCCGTAACCATATTCTTTAAAAGGGGCATCCTGAAAAGGGATCTTTCTTTTTTCGAGTCTTTTGCGTACCTCATTCTTCAGTTTTCCCTGTCCCAGGCCATGAATGAAAACGATCTTTTTCTGGTGGTTGCGGATGGCTCCCTCCAGGGCCGTTTCGAAACGGGCCAGCTGCACCTCCAGGATCTCCCCGTTGGACATTCCCTCCCTGTCCTCCACGATCTCTTCAATGTGCAGGTCCACCTCCTCCACCGGTTCATGGCCGGTGATGCCCGGGCGGATCATCATTTTCCGGCGCTGTGGTTTCAGATCTCCTTTGCTTTTCAGGATCTCTTTTTTCTTTTCTTCAGCTATCTGCGGTTCCGTCACATGCGCAGGCATGAGGGAGATCAGCCAGGCCTTTTCATCAAAGAAAGGATTGTCCCTGAACTCCCGGGCCCGCGGGATGGCGTTCACCCCAAAGGGGATCTGTTTGTCGAGAGGTGGCCGGGGCACAAAACGCCTGCCTGCATAGAGAAGTCCTTGTACAAAAAAGAGCTGTTCCCCTTCGGGCAGTAACTCTGCCAGCAGGTATTTGGTGCCGGCTTCCAGCTCTCCCCGTTCCAGAAGACGCGCCCCGCCGTCTTTCTCCCACCGCCCGAAAGTGAAGAAAAGATCATATTCGCTGTCATTGATCAGGTAAAAGGCAAATTTCTCCTCTCTCTGCACCACACCCACAAAAAAGGCCGTATCCTCTCCTCCCACAGGAGGAGCGTTATCCTCCTCTTTTTGTACCGGGGCAGCAGGAGCGGAGACCTCGCCGGCAGCATCCTCCTCTACAGTATGTATAACAGGAGATCCTCCCCCGGAGAACATCTCTGTATGCATTAGATCAGCAGGGTATACAGGTCGCTCAAAACCATCCTCTGTTTCCACATATACCATCCCTTTTGCATCGACCCGCGTGACGATGCCCATGCCGGGCTCATCCTTGAACTTCACCTTGTCTCCTGGTCTGAATTTCATCGTTTCCCTCTTTTTTGCAAAATTACGTAAATTTGCGCTCCCTTAGGCAACGGAAAAGAATAATCATGATCTCATTCACTGGCGACAGATGAGCATTCCCGAAATTGACCCGGATCAGTACACCTATTACCTTCCCGACGAGCGGATCGCCCGGTATCCGTTGCCGCACCGGGACGAGGCAAAGCTCCTCGTTTACCGGGACGGTGAGATCAGCGATCATGTCTTCCGCGATCTGGAGCATCTGCTGCAGCCGGATCATCTGCTGGTGGTCAACAATACCAAAGTGATCCGGGCCCGTCTTTTTTTCCGTAAGCCTACCGGAGCACGGATCGAGATCTTCTGTCTTGAACCCGTAATGCCGGCTTCCTATGAACAGGTGTTCGCCTCTGCCGGGCCGGTAGTGTGGGAGTGCCTGGTGGGCAACATCAAAAAATGGAAGGAGGGTGATCTGACGGCTGTGATCCCCCTGGGCGGGGATGATGTCCGTCTCACAGCCTCCAAAACAGAACGCACCGGCAACAGTGTGCGGATCCGTTTCTCCTGGAACCGCAAAGATATCTCTTTCGGCCAGCTGCTGGATGCTGCCGGCAACATACCCATCCCCCCCTACCTGAAACGGGAGAGCGAGTCCTCTGACCTGACGGATTATCAGACCGTCTATGCTGCCCGTGACGGCTCGGTGGCAGCTCCCACCGCCGGGCTTCATTTCACTCCTGAAATGCTGGAACACTTCCGCGCACAGGGACATCTTCTCGAAGTTACACTGCATGTAGGCGCCGGCACATTCAAGCCCATCGCTGCCGGCAACGTCGGCGATCATATCATGCACACCGAACATTTCTCGGTCACCCGTTCCCTCCTGGAACGATTGCATGCACACCCCGGATCTGTCGTGGCCGTAGGCACCACATCGGTACGTACGCTTGAGAGCCTTTACTGGCTGGCCACCGGGATACGCGATCACCGCTACAGCAGAGGAAAACCTTTGCATGTCGGCCAGTGGGATCCTTACCACCGGGAAGAGACGCTGTCCCCCTCGGACGCAGCAGAGGTCCTGCTCTCATACATGAACAGGGAAGGCACGGACAGGATATACGGGGCCACACAGCTCATGATCGTTCCCGGTTACCGTTTTCGCTTTGTCCGGGGGATGATCACCAACTTCCACATGCCCCGGAGCACACTGCTGCTGCTTATTGCGGCCTTCACCGGCGACGACTGGAAAAATATCTATGACCATGCTTTGCAGACGGATTACCGTTTTCTCAGCTATGGTGATGCCATGCTGCTGTTACCTGGCTTAAAAGCTTAAAACAACGCATTACATAGTCACCCTGGCCCTATAAAAAGTGTGGAGTGTGGAATGACGAGTTACGAGTTGGGTGTATCGAGTATCGAGTATCGAGTAACGGGTTGAGTAGTTATTATTTAGATCTATCCTCGTCACCTCATCGCTTTATCGCTTTATCGCTTCATCAATCTCCCATCATTCCATCATTCCATCATTCCATCATTCCATTAATCCATTAATCCCCCTGTACCGATGGGCGCGAAGGGTAAAAGGCGTATTGGATGCGTCATAACTAAGTTGACATGTCACTACTCGCCGTTAAATCCATCCTCTTCTTCGACAAAAGGCGCATTCTCCTGATGCGTGTAAAAAATACGGATCTGCGCCACATCCCGCAGCAGATCGATCTTTCCGATCTCAATGCGGGTAATATCCAGACCCGTACGTTCTTTCAGATCCTTCATCAGTTCTTCGCGGTGTTCCGGTTTGATCAGCTCGATCTTGTCGTAGGTGATGGTCTTACGGCTCAGACGGGAGGAGAACCAGAAACGTTCGCCATACCAGGCAGCGGCCAGTACGATCAGGTTGATAAAAAAGATCTCGGCATAGCTGATCTTCTTTGTCACCAATGCATTGACCACAGAAAGACCGATCACCAGGAACAGATAGGTCATCTCCTTGATGGGGATCTGGGCGGTACGGAAACGCAGGATGCCGAACAGGGCAAAAAGGCCCAGTGCCACCCCTACCGAGAGATCCTTCACATTGATCAGCATATAGGTCATCAGGAAGAGGATCACCCCGATGAGCATGTAGTTAAAGTAATACTCCTTGCGTCGCGCTATCGGGAAATATATATGCCTTACCAGGATATATATTATCAGCAAATTGAAAGAAAAACGGAAGATCAGCTCGAAGAAATCGTCCGGGTTGATCAGCTTGATGCCGAGGAAACGTACCGGTTCCTCAGCGGCTACCTGCAAGATCTGCATTAACACCATAATAAT
This sequence comes from Bacteroidales bacterium, assembly GCA_015486475.1. Lineage (GTDB taxonomy): Bacteria > Bacteroidota > Bacteroidia > Bacteroidales > VadinHA17 > DRPN01. The sequence continues at coordinate 11,573 of WFRO01000042.1, read as the reverse complement.
TTTCTTTTATCAGTTTAAGCATAGGTTTGAACCTGTTGTATTTCACACCGGGATAAAATAACAAAATACCGGTGCAATATTTACTGAATCCCTGTGGGAAGATCCTGTGGCGGGTGAGCAGACGTGTCATCGGTGAGAGGTTCTTCCGGCCGGAATGTTTTATTTCGAGCACCCCCAGCCCCGGCAGATCCTGTTCCTGTTCCCCCACTCTGAAATGGAGGGAATGATCATAAGTGATCCGTTCTCTCCCGTCGGGTGCGGCCAGTGTGATGCGCGTAAAAGAAACCTCCAGCATCTGCCGCATCATCAAAGGATCATAAGGGGTTTTCTCCCTGAGGAATGGTATTTCTTCGCCCTCCGGCTCATTTTTTTCGCGTTCCACCTCCATGCGGCTTTTCAGGGTTTTGCCTTTGTTGATCTTATGTTTCACCTCCAGATAGACCTTCCCCGAACCGGCATACCGCCTGTAACGTACCTTGTAACGGTTCTTCTTACCGTTGTGATGGGCCAGGTACATAGGAAATGCCGGCAAGTCCAGATAACTGGAAACATATCTGTATTCTTTTACCCCATCCACCTCCAGCACCCGGTAATATTCCACGAGCTGTTCCAGGAAATCACCATATAACGGCACCGGCAGGATATATTTTTCATCATACCTGTCCTGCAGGTTACCCGTCAGGTCCTCCAGGGTAACTACCTGCAGGGTATCCAGCAAAGCTGCGATCTTATGTCCGTTCTCATGCTCAGGCATGCACGCAAATTAGAATTTTTTTTAACCGGAATCGCAAAAATACGTATCTTTCCGCATATTTTTTACAAAAATCATTTTTACCATGAAAAAGTACGAATGCACTGTATGCGGTTATATCTATGATCCCGAGAAAGGGGATCCCGACAGCGGGGTTGCTCCCGGCACTCCTTTTGAAGATCTACCGGACGACTGGACCTGCCCGGAATGTGGGGTTACCAAGGATGATTTTGAGCCGCTGGAAGATTAGAAGGGCCCGCAGCACAAGATCATATCCTCTTCAGCACATCTGTGAGTAATTGCCAGAACTTACGGGTGCTGGGGATATTCAGTTTCTCTTCGGGCGTATGGGCTCCGCGGATCGTGGGGCCGAAAGAGATCATATCCATTTCAGGATAAGCTTCCAGGAACAGACCGCACTCCAGGCCTGCATGAATGGCCTTTACGGCAGGTTCCTGGTTGAAAAGCGTTTTATAGCTCTCGCGGGTGATATGCAATACCGGTGAATCGGGATTGGGTGTCCATCCGGGATAGCTGTCGCTGTATGTTACCTCGGCTCCTGCCAGCCTGAAAATGCTGGCCACGGTCTCTGAGATATACTCTTTCTCCGACTCCAGCGAACTACGCTGGTTGGTACCGACGATCACCCTTCCTGTTTCCTGGCGAACCGTTGCCAGATTGGTGGAGGTCTGCACCAGACCGGGGATCGCCGGGCTCCAGGAAAACACCCCGTGCCAGCATCCGTAAAGCGATAAAAGCAGGTCTCTTTGTCTGGCCTCCGGCATCACTTCGGCGGGCAGGTCTGTTTCGGTAAGACCGATCGTCATCGACGGGTCGGTATGTTCATATTCCTTTTTCACGACCTCTGCAAATTGCTGGAAGATATGCTCCACCTCCGCTCGTTTGTTCTCCATCACCACAAAGACCGCTTCGGCTTCCGGCGGTATGGCATTACGTAACGTCCCGCCCTTGAGATATGACAGCCGTATTTCCAGATCGCTGGTGAGCGTCCACAGTAACCGTGCCGCCAGCTTGATGGCATTGGCCCGTCCCTTGTGTATCTCGTCGCCCGAATGTCCTCCGGTAAGTCCTTCGACACTTAAGCGGTAGGCTGTCATATTATCCGGAACAGGTTCAAAATACATGTGGAAAGCGGCAGTAGTATCCTGCCCTCCGGCACAACCGATAAAGAGCTCTCCCTCGTCCTCCGAGTCCAGGTTGATCAGGATCTTCCCCTGCAGCCATCCGCTTCTCAGGTTACGGGCCCCTGTCATCCCGGATTCTTCATCGACCGTAAACAGCGCTTCCAGGGGGGGATGTGCCACATCCTCCGAAGTAAGCACAGCCAGGGCAGCTGCCACCCCGATACCATCGTCTGCGCCCAGCGTCGTTCCCTCCGAGCGGATCCATTCCCCCTCGACATAAGCCCGCACCGGGTCATGATCACAATCAAATGACCTGCCCGGTTCCACGGCACAGACCATGTCCATATGGCTCTGCAGGATCACGGGTGTATGATCCTCATATCCCGGGGTGGCCGGTTTACGGATCAGTACGTTGCCCACCTCATCGGTAAGGGTCTCCAGGCCGTGCGATCTGGCAAAGCTCTCCAGATATTCCCGTATCTTTTCCTCCCTTTTGGACGGCCGGGGAATGGCCGTGATCTCGTCAAAATATTTCCAGATCAGTAAGTCACCAATATCTTTTATTTTCATCTCTCTCGTGCCTTGTAACTGGTCAGGTTCCGGCTATCCGGTCAGGCCGCAAAATTACATAAATTAATCCGTTACCGGAGTATGTTCCATAACACTGTTTTGTGATATTTTTCTTTTTTTAATTTTACGGTATCATTAACCATAAAAATACACGGATATGGCCAGACACATGATCGTTACCATGCCCGGCGACGGCATCGGGAACATTGTCCTGCAGGAGAGTCTGCGGGTACTTGATGCGGCAGGGTTCGATGCCGAATATGTCCATGCGGACATAGGATGGGAATTCTGGCGCAGGGAGGGGAACCCCTTGCCGCAAAGGACCCTGGATCTGATCGCAAAATATAAAACAGGACTTTTCGGGGCCATCACCTCCAAGCCCAAGGAGGAGGCTGCCCGTGAGCTGGACCCCTCCCTGCAGGGAAAAGGGCTGGTGTATTCCAGTCCCATCGTGGGACTGCGTCAGCATTTCAACCTGGATGTCAGCATACGTCCCTGCCACAGCTACAAGGGCAATCCACTTAATTTCATCCGGCGCGGCCCCGGAGGTGTCATTGAAGAACCGGAGATCGACGTGGTCATCTTCCGGCAGAACACCGAAGGGCTATACGGCGGAGTGGAATGGACCGATCCGCCGGAGGAGGTGTACAAGGCACTCATGACCCATCCGAAGTTCGTAAAGAACTTCGGGCATGTGCCGAAAGAGGAGCTCTCCGTCTCCACCCGCATTTTCTCACGCCGGGCCACGGAAAGGATCCTCCGGGCCGCCTTTGAGTATGCCCGTGACAAAGGTTACCGTTCGGTGACCCTGGCCGAGAAGCCCAATGTCATCCGGGAGACCTCCGGCATGATGTACCGGCTGGCCAAAGAGATCAGGTCCGCTGATTTCCAGGAGATCGAGCTGTGGAACACCAATATCGACGCTCAGATGATGTGGCTCACAAAGAACCCCGAGCATTACGGCGTCATCGTCGCAGGCAACATGTTCGGGGACATCGTCTCCGACGGCTTTGCCGGCCTCATCGGTGGTCTCGGCTTTGCCTGCAGCGCCCAGTTCAACAGTGAGGGCATCGGGATCTTCGAGCCCACCCACGGCTCGGCCCCCAAGTATGCGGACTACCCTGTCTCTATCGTCAATCCCATTGCCATGATCGAGTCGGCCTGCATGATGCTGGATTTCCTCGGCGAGACGGAGACTGCTGCCCGGATACGCCGCGCCATCGCCACCGTGATCGCAGAGGGCAAAGTACGTACTTATGACATGCTCAAGATGCCAGGCAGTCCGGACGTGATCGACAAAGGAGCTGCCTCCACCCGGCAGATGACCGATGAGATCATCCGTAAGCTGAAAGATTGACGGGGGTTGAATACCTTCGCCCAAAGAGCCAACAAAGACCTGTTCAATTGTAAAAATGTTCTGCCATGAAAAAAGATAAAGATGAAGTTTATGACCTCTGGCCCGAGCTGGCCTGGATAGAGGATGAAGAGCTTCGGGAGCAGACCGCTGCCACCTGGCGTCTGGCCCTGGAGCGCAGCGTCCTCAGCCCCGCCGACCTGCACCGCATCCCTTTCACCCTGCTGGCGGGTCCCGATATGAAAGTCAGCTTCATGGCCCACAAAAGGGCCGTGGTCCACATCGCCCGCGAGAGCGGCGAAAAGATCCGTGAGTTCTTCGGCGATGAGCTGCCGGTAGATATGGATGTGCTCATTGCCGGAGCTATTCTGGCCGATGTGGGGAAGCTGCTGGAATACGAGCTGGACGCCGACGGCCATGCTGTTCAGGGCACCTACGGTAAATACCTGCGCCATCCCTTTTCGGGGGTCTCCCTCGCCGAAGAGTGCGGCGTACCTCCCGAGGTATGTCATATCATCGCTGCCCATGCCAGCGAAGGCAACCTCGTGAAAAGATCCACCGAGGCCTACATCGTTCATCATGCTGATTTCATGACCTTTCTGCCTTTCAAAGAACGTCTGAAGATCGATAAATGATCCGGTTTACAGGGAAGTTACGCCCGGGAGGCATACAATAGGTTTTAAAAAGTATATTTTAACTTTTTGAAAAATATAGTTATATTTATCTGATATTTAATTAATTATAAATAATCAACTACGTAGTGAACTACGTAGCTACCTACGTAGTTCCTTTGTATAGCGCTAAATAACAGGAACATATAGAAGTCGAACAGATCGAAGGACAGCTGCCATGTGGGCAGGTAACATGCCGGACACTGATCTGTACGAATTTTGTTGAGAGAGGAAAATTGAGCAGACCATTTTAACCTGATAAGTTACAAGATATGAACAAAAAGATCGTATTACTGGCCCTGATGACCTCCCTGTTCCTGGCATCCACCACAGGCAGGAGTCAGGTGAGGGACCAGGAAAAGACCTGCGACCTCACGGTCAGGATAGATAATATCAGGGAGGTAAAAGGCGAGATGCAGCTGGGGCTGTACAACAAAGCGGAAAACTTCCCGAAAGTAGACAAGCAATACAAGCTGGTGATCAGGAAGGTCACAGGGAAGATCTTTCAGTACACGTTTCGGGGACTTCCTCCCGGGGAGTATGCCCTGGCTGTTTTTCAGGACCGGAACTCCGACGGCAAGATCAACAAGAATATGCTGGGGATCCCGAAAGAACCTTATGGATTTTCGAACAATATCAAACCCCACTTGTCGGCACCCTCTTTCGAAAAGACAAAATTCCTGCTGGACTCCGACAAGACGGTTTTCATAACGCTCTTTGACTGAACTATTTCCATCCTGTCTCAGCAGGAAAAAGAATTATTTGCATATATTTGGATCCTGAAGAAGCAGAATTTCTTACTCATCCCATCCCAATATGAGGCCTGTCTTCCTGTTTTTTGCTGTCTTACTCCTGCTCCCTCTGGCAGGGCGGGCCCAGGACACCCTTGTGCTGAGCAACCGGGATGTTATCGCCGGCGAGATCAAGCTGATGAACCGGGGCATTGTCGAGATCGAGACGGATTACAGCAAGTCTGATTTCCAGGTTGAGTGGGATGGTGTGGAGTCCATACGCACGCTTACCACCTTTCTGATCACCCTCACCGACGGCAGCAGGTATCTGGGCAGGGTAGAGACCGAACGCAACGGGAAGACCTATATCCGGCAGGGATTCAACAAAAATACCGAAGTAGCTCTTATGGACATTGTGGAGATGCGGCCGGTGGAAGAGAACTTCCTGAGCCGAATGTACGGGAATATGGGAGTAGGGTTCAGTCTTACGCGTGCCAATCATTTCCGGCAGCTGGACATGCAGCTCAATGCAGGTTACCGTGCGAAAAAATGGCTCCTCGACGGCTCCCTGAACATGATCTTCTCCCACCAGGACAGCATCAATGACATCAGCAAGCTGGACGGGAATCTTTCCTATAATTATTATCTGCCTCACGACTGGTTTACGATCACGGACATCACCTTTTTCTCCAGTTCGGAGCAGAAGATCAACCTCCGTACCAACGGCAACCTGGGGGCTGGATATTACCTGCTGCACACCAACGAGGCATACTGGGGACTCGGTGGGGGTCTCTCCTTCAACAATGAAAATTATTATGAGGATGCCAACAATAAGAAAAGTATCGAGGCCATGGCAAAAATGAATCTGAACCTCTTTGACATTGGCGATCTCTCGCTCAACACCACCTTTGCCTGCTTCCCCGGTCTGACAGAATTAGGAAGAGTGCGTACCACTTTGGAGATCAGCATAAAATATGATCTCCCCCTTGATTTCTATATTTCTTTGGGAGGCACACACAATTTTGACAACCGCCCTGCTACAGGCGCATCCCGTAACGACTACACCTTCTCGACGGGATTCGGGTGGAAATGGTGAGAGGTTCGTGGTTCGTAGTTCGTGGTTAGTGGTTCGTGGTTAGTGGTTCTTAGTTCGTGGGTGGTAGTTGGTAGTTCTTAGTTCGTGGTTGGTAGTGCTGCAAATTGGGGATCAACTGTTTTCGGGGATTGTGGATTGGGACCCGTCCGGAATGCATCAATAGCAGATATCGGGATCGTCCTGTTGGTCCATACGTATAATATGCAAGGTCATCATATTTCTGACAAAGCCGTATTTTGTTTTCTGCTCATAGCCGAATTTAGCCCCATCCACGAAGAGGAAATCAGCAGTTTCATTCCATTCCTTATGTGATTCGGTATCCTGACAGGGTTTCTCTTTATCCTTAGTATCGCATGCTGTGCCTTTTATATCATCCTTAAAATGGAGGCTGACGTTCAACCGTATAGTAACCTCTCCTGTGGAGGCAGATTTTACGACTGTTCTACCATCGGCAGTCACTCCGATGGTCCCATTGGCTTTCGCAGTAGATTTGTATTTAAGTGCATTGTTATACACCCAACTATAGTCATAGCTATAGCTGAGGGCCCCATGTCCTGTTGCGGGGGCCTCCCCATCCGAGAAATCGCTCCATTTTATGCTTCCGGTGACCACCCCGTATGATTTGATGTGTTCTTTCTCATTGCTGGTATTTACTATTTCCCGGTCTATCTCTATGGTAAACTGGATGGCGCATCTGTCGGCGATCGCCATGGCGTGCTTCTCAATGGCATCCCTTACCTCTGGGGAGATCTCGAACAGCTTGGACATCTCAAAGTATTCCCATGCTGCACGGGTGTACTTGCCGCAGGGATGATAGGGGATATCCATACTGAGAAAGTCCTTAATAGCATTTTCAGCAAGTTTTTCAGTAGCGTGTATGGCCTGGGCTGCTTCATCATCATGTCCCAATGCCGACAGCATTCCCGCCCACTCCAGCAATCCGTGCAACGAGCTCTCCGTGCCTTCCCAGCCAAATCCCAGGGGAGGACAGCTCCCCGCCCCGGAGGATCCGGGGACCACCGAGCGTGTTCTCCCAACGGCGGAGAGGTTCCCCTCTTTCGCTTTGCTGATCTGTGCAAGGATCTCCCGGTAGGCAGGGATCCCCGCAGCATATTTACCGAAGAAATAGATCCGGCCTTCTACGGTTTGGGATCCGGCTTTCATATCAGCCAGCGGAAGGACAAAATCATCGCGTATGATGCTAAAAGCACATATCTTATCTATACCCGTAACCGAAGCGGGGAAAGTGATCCTGATCACAGCCGGCTGGTTGAGCAGGAGGTTTTCGGGTTCAATCCGGAAACCGTGTAAAACATTTTTACCGACCGGATTCCTGATCATCTCACCGGGGGCCGTCAGGGTCACGCTGATCGTATCATCCAGCGCTCCGGTAGGTATCAATAGTTCGATGACATTCCCGGCGTTGTCGGTCAATGCGATTCTGCCACCCGCGGGACCGATCTCAGCTTCTTGCACCACAGGAGGCAAGGCATGAGCAGGCTCACCCGCCCGGGCCACTCCTCCATTCACTAACAGAACAGTGACTGAGATGATCACGGATACAATAATCAGGAAGAAGCGTTCAGGTGTGTTCATGACGAGTTAATTTGTTACTGTACTCCAAAGTGGACTCAACCCACCCGCCCAAACCGGTTCATTACCTGCCAGGACATGGATAATCCTGGATCAAGGTAGCTGTCTTCCGGATATCAAACCATCCCATGTTAATGGGATATTGGACCGTTGTGTCGTTTATCCCGGCATTACATCCCGGCCAGCGTCATCGATCGATAAGACCGCTACGCAATCACTCCGGGACCTTGCCCCGGTAAGCATAATGTTTCATCATTCCTTTTGATCCCATTTGTTTAAATCCGGATAGTATGGAATATAGAGTGCACAGTGTGGGATGTGGGATCCTGCAGCTCAAGAAATTTTCGTTTTCGTAAGAATCGTGGGGAGGTCTGTCCGATAGAAGTTGCAGGCAGGCCCTGTGTATATTCCGGTTTTCCACAAAATAACTCTTCTCCTGCGTTTTTCCTTTTACAATCTGTCAAAGAACGTATAATAAAGAACGGTCAGATCTTTGTCTGAGTCGTTCGCACGCCTGCCGCGATCCTGGTACGCCGGGCATGCACAGGGGAAGTATCCCCGCAGCGAACCGGTCTTGCCGGCCGGCTGCGGGGATACCGGTCTCAGGCCTCGACAGCTGTCTGCTGCCGGTTGCCGCGCAGGATGAGGATATTATCCACCACCACATCGGTAAAGTACCGTTTCTCTCCATTTTTATCCTCATATTCGCGATGGGTAAGACGTCCCTCGACGGTGACCTCCATACCTTTTTTAAGATATTTTTCGGCAAAGGCGGCATTGTTGCCCCAGGTCACGATGTTGTGCCACTGGGTGTCCACCACTTTTTCGCCCTGGGCGTTGCGATAAATATCATTCGTAGCCAGGGTAAATTTTGCCATTTTGCGGCCGCCCGGCATTTCCGTTACCTTGGGATCTACTCCCAGATTCCCGATCAGGTTTACTTTGTTCCTTAAATTTCTCATGACTCAAAAATTTTAATTAAACACCTAAAAATTAAACTCGCTTGTTCTACGATCGCAAAACTTTCGGATCAAAGATCGGGAGCCCGCCAAAAAAGAGTCGTATATTTTACGTTTGTTTACGCATATAAACGTATATATCCGTTTTTAAACGATTATATCCCTGTATTCCTTCATATTACAAGACGCTCCATTTTCCTTTGATCATATTTATTTTTTGCATAAAGAAAGACCGGAGCTCTTTTTTGAGCCACGGCAGGAGGTTCATGAAAAAGAACGTACCGGGGTAAACATCTTTTGGAATGGCCTTGGAACTATGATCTTTGTATAAAATCATTTGATATTTTAAGGAACAAATAAAATTTTCATTATTTTTAGGTGACATTGTTTGCTCTGTGGCCGGAAAATGACCTTGTTCCGGAGATAAGAAGATCTCAGATCTGTGACGGGGAGACTCCAGTACATTTTACCGGTTTTTGGGGAGTGAAGGTACGGGAGTACAAGCCAATAATAAGGAGAGAGTTTTTGTGATCATCAATATTACAATTCACGATATCATGAAACAATATGTCATTACGGTCAAAAAGATCTACCACCGCAACGCGGATCAGCTGGCCCTTTTCTTCCCGTACGATCCAAAGTTGATCGAGGCAGCCAGGGGTATTGACGGGATCAGATGGAGTAAGACCCGTCATTGCTGGTATCTACCCGCAACGCATGAAAATTTTCTGAAGATCACCGGGGCTTTTAAGGGAAAGGCATGGGTAGATCTGCAAACAGGGAACGACACCGAAACAGCTACCTTAAAAAAGGTAGTCAAACAAAAGGATTCGCCTTTATCACCTTATAAAAATAAGGTAACCCCTGCAGCCCGGGAGCAGGTGGATATGATGGTAAGGAATCTTCATGCCAACGGATATTCTGACAGTAGTATCCGGGTATATAAAAGTATGATCGAGCTTTTTCTGGGATTTACAGGGAAGGACGCCGGGAAGATCGATATGGAAGATGTCAGGGATTTTCAATATCATTTCTGGGTAAAGCATGATTACTCCAATGCGACCCAGCGTCAATTCATTGCGGCTCTGAAACATTTGATCGCAGTTGTTCCCGGTGTGCAGCTTGATCCTGAGACGCTGGATCTGCCCAGAAAAGAGAAGAATCTTCCCAAGGTACTTTCAGAGGAGGAAATAATGAGCATCCTTGGGGTGATCAGGAATATGAAGCATTTTGTGATCCTGGGGATATTATATTCCTCGGGGTTACGTGTCGGAGAATTGTTAAACCTGAAGATCGAGGATCTGGATTTTGACCGTATGCAGATCCATATACGGCATGGTAAGGGGAAGAAGGACCGATATGTAGGGATGAGTCGGCATCTGGCACCGGTCATCCGGAATTATATCATGAAATACCGGCCTCAGGAGTATCTGATCGCCGGCCAGCAAGGGGGAAAATATACAGCCTCGAGTGTACGGCAGATCTTAAAACGGGCGGTTCGTGAGGCAGGCATTCAGAAACATGTCACCCCACACATGTTGCGACACAGTTATGCCACGCACATGCTGGAGGGGGGCGTGGACATCCGGCACATCCAGGAGCTGCTGGGGCATAACAAGCCGGAGACCACGATGATCTATACACATGTAACGACGAAGCAGCTAACGGACATCAAGAGTCCTCTGGATCAACTTGTAGAAAAGCTGGAGCGGGATAACAAAAACAATTCCGACGAAAAACTTCTGTTATCCGGCAAATAATCCCGTTATTTTGTAACTTTAATCCGGATATAAGGAAGTTGCCACACATAGTTTGAAATTAAAAATGAACCTTGAATTTTTATTTTTTTGTATCTTTGATAAAAATAAAAGATTATGCTGACGAAAGAAAAAATAAAAACAACTATCGATTCTCTTCCCGACAACTTCACTATTGAAGATATAATTGAAGAATTAATTGTTCTTGACAAAATTGAACAAGGACTTAATGATGTCAAGGAAGGAAGAGTTTACTCAACGGAAGAAGTGAAAAAAAGACTCGATAAATGGTTAAAATAATCTGGACGGAAAGATCTTTATCAGACTTGGAAGACATTGCTGAATTTATTGCAAAGGATTCTAAAAAATATGCAAAACTAACCATTGAAAAAATTATAGATCAAACTTCAATCCTGGAAAAACAACCCTTTATTGGAAGAATTGTTCCAGAATTAAATGACAAAAGGGTAAGAGAATTGATTATTGGAAATTATAGGATCATTTACGAAAATAAAGAATTTTCTGTTAATGTTCTTACTGTCCACCATTCAAAAAGAGACTTAAACAAAAGAAATCTAATTACGGACAAAGATTGACTACGTGTGGCAACAACGCATATAGCGCACAGCTTAATTTTCATCTCCGTCTGACAAAAAACAGCAGAATATTTTTTAAATTGGTCTTCGATTTAAACTTAGCGGAAGACATACGCTGCGCGCCATATGCCTGCCGTTAGCATTCATGCCAATATTCTCCACCCTAAAATTTTTAGCTTTTTAATTTAGGCAAGGTTTCCATATATTGAAACATTTCGTATATTTGTAGAAAATTTCAAATATGATTGAAAGATTTGAAGTTATATTTTTAATAGAAGCGATTGAGTTTATTGAACAACTTGAAGAAAAAGCAAGAAAAAAGATTTTTTACAATATCGACAAAGCAAGAT
>WFRO01000041.1 GCA_015486475.1 Bacteroidales bacterium | reverse complement strand
GGGTGGTGCTGAAAAAGCCGGGCCTGTACCTGGTGGTCATGGAGCGTGATTTTGACTACATCACCCTGAGCAATGAGGAGTTCCTGGGATACCTGGAACATGAGGAGATCGCAAAAGACTCTTCCCTGATCCGCGCTATGGGCGATCGGTCTAAACAGCGGGAACGGTATGCCCGTTCGATCAAATCACTTCTTTATGTCCGGGGTACGGAGGTGGTGCCGGAGATCTACAGCAAGGTCTTCTATCACCCGTATGAGATCGTATTACTGGACGATCCCTATGGACTGAGAAAAGGGGGCCTGATCAGGGCGAAGGTCCTGCACAATGGGAAGCCTGCCGCCGGGAAAAAAGTGATGGCCCAGCATTTGCCGGAGAAGCAGTTCCGCGAGATCATCAAGGTATCCGACAGAATGGGAGAGGTAGCCTTCAGGCTGCCGGAAGGCGGCGAATGGCTCATCCGCTCGCTCGACCTGAACCCCTGTGCTCTCTGTGACACGATCGACTGGGAAAGCCACTGGGCCTCTTTCAGCTTCTTTGTACCGGAGTAGCCCGGAAGATATTGTCGGGATCCGCTCAGGAAAATAGGTATTTAAATACGTATTTAAATGCCTATTTTAATACCTATTTAAATAGGTAGATCGGAAAGTTTATAAGAGTTGATAAGTTGATAAGTTGATAAGTTGAAGAGTTGAAGAGTTGAAGAGTTAACCAGCAACTATGAACTAAAAACTCGATACTCTCAACTCGATACCCGATACTCCCAACCCGATACTAAAAACTATAATAGATACTGAATTTATACGCCAGGTTCTCCTTTGTTTCCGGCATGCTGTAGGGGCCGTAGCGGTAGAGGATGCCGAAGCCCAGGTCGGTGAGACCGAGGGGGAGGATCTGGCGGATCACGAACCCCGATTCATAATATCCTTTTTCGAGGGTCCTGAAGGGGAAGTTCAGGTGGTCCTGCGGGTGGGAGAGGGTGCCGTAGGTGAGGTTGGTCAGCAGCATCAGGCGGGGCTTCCATTTTTTGATGTGAAAGAGCAGGTCACGGAAGTCCCAGGTGAGGAAGAGAGCGGCATAGCGGTCGGAGAGGAACTCGCTGGTGCGCATGGTGCCGAAGGTGTTGGGCGCATAGAGGGTGAAAGGGCGGTAGGTGCCGTCGACCGTGAACAGGTCGGTGGCCGGCAGGCGGCCGTTGACCCATCCTCCTGCAGCCTGCCACAGCAGGTCGCCGCCGTATTTTGTGCTCACCTTGTCGCTGACACGCACATCAAAACGGTTGAAGGAGAAGTCGCTGCCCAGCACATCTTTCATGCCCCGCGTGTACTTGAAGCGGACCACCGGATATTGCGAGCCCAGGGAGAGGGGGCCCCGGGTGGTCTCGATGACCTTCTCGCGGAAAGCAAAACGCACCTCTGCGGTGAGGAGCGTGAAGCGGTAGTTTTGTGAGGTGTCAGTCGTGCTGAAGGGAGCATACATGTAATCGCCGTAGGCCTGCTTTTCCTGATGTACAAAGCCTGCCTGCCATCTGAAGTCGCGCAGGGGCCGCAGGCGGAAGCTGTAGCTGATGCCTGCCTCCCGGGTCATGTTCATGCGGCGGGTGAAGAAGAGACCGTAATTCTCTGTGCTGAGCACGTTGGACCGTGTGTCTGCAAAGGAGGTGCCTCCCTCGGGGAGGGCCTGGTATGCATAGTCGAGCCGCAGCACCGACTCGGAGGCCTTGTGGAGCCGGATCTCGATGTCGCCGCCGTATTTGGCGGTCTTGTCGCGGAAACCATAGCCGCCGAAGCCGCCCAGCCGGAGCACCTTGGAGAAACGCCGGTTGGTGTGGAGGCCGGCTCCGAGGTAAAAGCCTTCGTAGTCGTTGTAGTGTGCCAGCTTGTCCAGTTCCAGATCAATGGGGCCTATGGGTATGCTGCCCATGGCCAGGTTGTAGGTGAAATGGACAATACGGTCAAAATTATCGGCTTTCCCCACGGAGTCGATCACCCGGTAGGTCTCCTGCTCGACAGGTGTCAGCGGCCGCTGCCGGTAATGGTTCCAGTAGTCCGGTTTTCTCTTCAGGGCGCCGGGCTCGATCTCCGTCTCATACAGGCCGAAGTCTTTCCGGCTGAAGTCGGGATCCAGGTTGATATCCCGCATGTAGCTGATGCCATGGGCGACGGGGTGGTAGGATCTTCCGTTGAAGGAGGCGGTGAAATAGGAGACGAAGAGGATATCTGTTTTCAGCTGCACGGGGAACCACACCGTGTCGATCCGTTGGTAGGCCTGCTGGATGCTCACCAGGATACCGCTGGTATCGCGGGCCGGCTCTGCTTTCACGTTCTCGATGGCCCAGCCCCGGCTGTTGATCGACAGAAAGCCTTTCATTCCGTTGAAACGGGTGTTCTTCTTCGGCTGGTAGGAGATGATATAGGTGGTGTCGCCCGGCGCATGGATGAGGGTATCCTGCATCAGGAAAACATATTTGGATGTGCTGCCCCGGCTCACGGGGTTGATGTATTCATTGCCGAGGATCCGGATCTTCTCCTGGTAGAAAGTGGGGGACTGCAGTTGCGAGATCATCAGGATGATCACAGGGTCCTTGAAACCTGACATGCGTGTGGCCAGGACGACACGCTGGTTCAGGTCGGGTTTTTTGTACAGATGGCGGGTCACCGTCTCCATGATGAACAGGTGCTGTTTCTCCAGGAACCGGCGGAAGCGCAGCGCAGCACTGTCGAGTTGGGTGGTGTCGCAGTTGAGCAGTGAATCGGCGTCGACGGTGATGATCATCTTGTCGTAGGAGGTGTAACTGAACTTCTTCAGGTGCTCCGGGTCGTTGCGGGAGCGGTTGGCAACGGCCAGACGGATGATGCGGTGGGCGGGGTTGACGCCGGGGAACACCTTCACCTCGTCGATGCTCAGCGGGCGGTAGTGCAGCCGGATCTGCTGGAGCTCTTTCCCGTAGTCGATGGTCCAGGTGAGGGGGTCATAGCCTACATACGAGATCTGCAGACAGCATACTTTTTCGGGGAGGGTGAGCGAGAAGTTGCCTTCGATGTCGGTGACCGTACCCTGGTGGCTCCCCGGCACCAGGATATTGACAAATGCCAGGGGACTGCCGCCGGCAGCATCGGTGACCCGCCCGCGCACCGTCACCTCCTGGGCGCCCAGGAGCAGGGGCCACAGGAGCAGGAGACAGGCCGGCAGGAAGGATCTTGTCATAGCGAAGGCTTGGAAAGACAAAGATAGGAATTAGTTCATAGTTCACAGTTCGTAGTTCGTAGTTCGTAGTTCACAGTTCATAGTTCATAGTTCATAGTTCATAGTTCATAGTTCATGGTTGGGATCATAGAGCTTATTTTCTGAAATTGGATACAGATGCTATATCAATTACTAAAATGAATAATAAAAAGGAATATTTGTAACTTTAATCTCTGTTACGAAGTAATAATACTTAAATCTGATAAAACAGGAGTTATGAAAAATATTTTACTTTTCTCTTTTCTGGTCATCAGCTTTTCAGCCTATTCAAAAAGCTATTATGTCGACAGCAGCGCCGTCGGTGCGAACGACGGGAGCAGCTGGGTCAATGCGTATGACAGCCTGCATAAAGCCCTGGACATGGCGGTCTCGGGCGACACCATCCTGGTGGCGGAAGGGACCTACAAGGTCTCCCCGGATGCTGACAGAGCGGCCTGTTTCCGTATGCCTTCGGGGGTGGTGCTGAGGGGAGGTTATCTCTCCGGAGGAGGGGGAAGGGATATCTGGGATCATCCCACGATCCTCTCCGGAGATATCGGCGTGCAGGGGGATCCGACGGACAATACCTATCATGTGCTGTATCTGGACCAGACCAATCCGGCCACGGTCATCGACGGGGTTTTCATCACGGGAGGATATGCCGACGGCTCCGGTGGTGACGGAAGCGGCGGCGGCATATATGTAAAAACGAACAGCTCGAGATATTACGGTGTGACCATTATCCGCTGCCGTATTTATGATAATTATGCCATCAACGGGGGAGGGGTCAACATCGACCAGAAAGGGGAGATCTATTACAGTAAGATAGAGAACAACCGTGCCGCTTCCTATGGCGGGGGACTGAGCATCCACAATGACGGCCGGGCCTACAATACGGTCATTCGGAACAACTATGCCGGAACGGGCGGCGGGGGTGTGAACATCGGCGGGTTCAATACGGCGCCGGGGCTGTTCAACTGTATCATCTCCAACAATGAGACCGCAGGCGAAGGCAGCGGCATCTACCAGGGAGAATCGCGGGTGGTCAACTGCGATATTGTGAACAATAAAGGAGGTCATGCCGTCAGGCAGAGTACCTATGCCAGGATCAGCAACTCCATCATCTGGGGTAACGCTCCCCTGCAGTTTGCAAAAGGAAACGATGCAACGGTCATTGACTGTGCCATAGCGGATCCCTCCCTTGAGGATCCGGGGATCATCGTGGTCGACAGCATGAACGCCGGACTGAACGATACAGTAGCTTATGTCCGGTTCATTTATCCGGCCGATTCGGTGGGGAATGTCTCCACGCCGGAGGGATGGACCCATCTAAAACAGGCTTATTGGTATATTTTGCCGGGATCAGCCTGTATCAACAAAGGGGACAAGGACCAGCTCCCCGATGAGGCTAAGAACATCGATTACTACGGGCATCCCCGGGTCATCCTGGATACCATTGATATCGGTTTTGCCGAGGCGGTCATCGATCTGAGCACCGACAGTGCGGTCGTGACGGAGGACGAGGTGGTCCTCCATGGCAATGTGCTTTTCTCCATCGATCTGGACCTGACACGGCGGGGCTTCGACTGGGGCACGGACCCGGATGAACTGACCCACCATATAGAAAATGCCACCACGGGCTGGTATCCCTATTCCGACATCATCGCCACACTGCCTGCACCCGGGATCTATTATTACCGTACCTGGGGCATGGTGGGGCCTACGATCTATCCGGGTCCGGTGCGGCAGTTTGTGGTGTGTGCCACAGATACCACCCGTGAGACGGCAGAGGCATGCGGGGGAGATTCCTATGTTTTCCCGGACAGCACGGTGGTGGACAGCGTGGATGCACCGATGGTGCATTACAGTCATCTCACCGGGATGTATGGTTGTGACAGTGTGGTGGAGACGAGCCTGGAGGTCACGGTGGTGGATACTTCCGTGACACAGGACGGGATCATCCTGACAGCCGGGGCAGCGGACGCCGTCTATCAGTGGCTGGACTGTGACAATGGTTATGCGGCCATCGCCGGAGCCACGGGGCAAAGCTTCACCCCCGATGCGAACGGCTCCTATGCCGTAGCCGTGTCGCAGGGACACTGCACGGACACGTCGGCCTGTTATGCGGTCACCACGGTGGGAGTGAACGATCACCCGGCAGGGGTGTATGCGGTGTATCCCAACCCGGTCAGGGAACAACTGATCTTTGAGACCGGCGGAGAGAATTTCTCCGGACAGCTGGCCCTGTGGAATATCCTGGGTGAGAAGATCAGGGAGATCACAGCAGAGGATGTACAGCGGGTGGAGATACCGGTGGCAGATCTCCGCCAGGGCGTATACTTCCTGAAGGTCACGAACGGGGAAAATTCAGTGGTGTTCCGGATCCTGAAAAAGTGAGTGAAGAATTCAAGCTTGGTGCTCCCCTCTGCGAACCTCTGCGACACCTTAGCGAGACTTTGCGTAATAGCCAGGTTCTTAGCACAATGAAGCTGTTATGCAAAGCACCGCAAAGAAGCGCCGAGAACCGCAAAGGGGACTGTTTGAGGTTTGGAGTTTGGAATTGTGATTTGCATCATCGCTTTATCGCATTATCTCTTCATCGCTTTATCACTTCACTCCCTACTCATAGCTCATGGCTCATCGCTCTATGCTCTACGCCCTGTGCCCTGTGCCCTGCGCCCTGAGCCATACCTCCCTCTAAAACAGCTCCACGATCCGGGGCAGGAAGATGATCAGGCCGATGACCAGGGCGGTGAGGGCAGCGATCAGCACGCCGGCAGCGGCCAGGTCCTTGATCTTACCAATCATCTCATTCTTTTCCGGGGAGATATGATCTGCCAGATGTTCGATGGCAGAGTTGAGGCTCTCGGCAGCGAAGACAATACCGATCGCAAAGGTCACGGTGATCCATTCATATACTGAGATCCGGAATAGGGCTCCGGCTCCCACGGCGCACACCGCGGCAAAGAGATGGATCCAGGCATTGTGCTCTTCCCTGAAAAGGGTGTGAAGGCCCTGGAAAGCATATCTGAAGCTCTCCAGCCTCCGTGACAGGGAGAATCGCTGTTGTTTTTTCCTCTGCTCTTGCATTTCTGCAGGCTCCCTCTTTTTAGATTTAGAACCTCTCATTTTTCAGGTGTTCTGCGTTCTTTGCGCTCCCCTTTGCGTCCTCTGCGTGAACCCAATCAAAATTCAAAAATCAGAATTCATCATTCATCATTCCCTTCCTCTTCACTTCAGCTCGATCTTGTACCGGTCATCAAAAGTGGTCAGCAGGACCTTTCCGTCCTCCGTTTTTTCGATCAGGAAAGGAGTCTGCCCGGTACATTTTTTCAGCTCCTTGTCTACGATCTTTTTGTTCTTCAGATCCAGGAGCGAGTAGCGTTCCTCCACCCGGGATCCTGCTCCCACGCTGCTGTTCGGGACATAATGCAGGACCGCCCAGTTGGCTCCCTCCGGATGATCGATCATGTATACCATGGAGGTGTCCTTTAGTATAGTCACCTTTTTTCTGTCCTTGTAATCGACCAGCACCGTATTGTCATTTTCAATGGAAACATCTTCGATCTGTTCATACATGGCCGGATAAGCCGTGACGAACCGGTCGTTAAAGAATATCTCGGAGACACAGACATCCCCGTATTTTGTGCCGGGACGGCTTTTGAGGATCTCCAGTTCCAGGATCAGCGCGGGCAGCAATTGGGGACTTTGGCTGAACATTTTACTGTTGTAGTTCCTGCCTGAAAAGTGGCTGCACTCTTCTTTTGTCTGCCGCAGAAAAGCGGAGAAAGCAGTGGTATCCAGGTGCAGCGGGAAGGACTGCACGCCGAAAGTGTCGGCCAGTTGAAAGGTGTCGGAAGAGAACTCTTTGATCAGGTAGAGGCTGGATACCTCGGTGCTGAAACCGTCGGGGTAAAAGCCGGCAAAAAGAGAGACCTTGATCTGCTGCGGACGGGCATTGGACCGGTACAGCGGAACCGATTTGCCGTAGCCCGCAAAAATGTTCAGAATGACCTCGCCGGGGTCGATATCTTCCGGCACTTTGACATACAGCGAAGAGGTTTTCCCGGTCTGTGCATTCCCCGCCACCCAGCAGGTCCTGAAGAAACCGTCGAAGAGATGGACGGAAGGGTATTTCCCGGAACTTTCAGGGTGAAAGAGGTCTTTGATGTCCGACGATATGAATTCAACATACGGTTCAGCATCATTCCTGTCCAGGAGATATATCTCCCGGACAGGGTTCGTCTGTGCCGGAACAGGCCGGGCAGAGAGAAAAAAGAGAAAAGATGTGATCAGAAGGATCACCCCCGCGCTGCTGAAGATCTTGTCTGCATTGAAGGTTTTCATGAAGGTACTGATTAGTTTTGACCGGGATAAAGTCTTTTTCTGACCGTTTCCATATACTGGGTATAGCTGGTATAATAGTCATGTGCCTTTTCTGCCTGTGACTCGTTATAGTCCCCTTTTTTGGCACTGTACTTTTTATACGCATGATAAAAATTTTGTTGCACCAGTGTCATCTTTTTCAGGAGGTGCTTTTTGTCTTTTTCCGTAAACCCGGGGGCGATCTGTTCCAGGACAAGATCATAATATCCTTTCCGGTAGATGATGTAGTCGAAATAGTCTTCTTTGGACTGGGGGTATTGCTTGCGGATATCTATGCCCCAGTCTGAGGGTGTAAAGTCTTTCAGATAGCTCTTTTGCATCACCCTTTGATGGTCTGATGTTCTGGCGGGGGTCCATTTCACGCCGGGGGGCAGGGAATCTGTGTCAACGATGGTCCCCGTATGAATATCATATACATGGGTCTTGTAGATGTAATGGAGTGACTTTATCAGTTCGAGGGAATCTTTTTCTTTTCGCACCTGCCGGGCGGCACTTTTTATATCGGAATCCAATGGTTCGTCCAATTTGAAGTAGATCTTCGGCCCCGCGAAAGCAAGATCCATATATTTGTATGGATCCCGGCCGTTGAAAAAACGGCCTTTCTCTTCAAAGCCGGTGACCCTGTGCAGTTTTTTTTCTGTTGTGTCAAAATAATATAGCGCTGCATCGAAGTATTCCGTTTTGGTCATGCCGCCGTCGGGAAAGGTGGCGATGCCTTTC
>WFRO01000040.1 GCA_015486475.1 Bacteroidales bacterium | reverse complement strand
CTGGGTGCTGGTTGCTGGGTGCTGGTTGCTGGGTGAATATGCGTAGAGCGTAGAGCATAGGGCATAGGGCATAGAGCATAGAGCATAGGGCTCATGGATCAGAGTCTGGATCTACCTATTTAAATAGGTATTAAAATAGGTAATAAAATAGGTATTTAAATACCTATTTTCGAATTCCGCTGCTCTCGAGGTCTTTAATCTCATCATCGCTTTATCTCATTATCGTTGTCTACGTTTTCCCATTCATCCAATCCTCCATTTTTCCATTATTCCAGTATTTACTCCTTTCCCTATTTCTTATTTAGAATAATTCTTGTTAACTTCGCCGCAATGACCGGAGGAAAAGCATGAGTGAGAAAAGCCGCATAGAGGAAGAGCTGACACTGGAGGATTTCAGGAGCAGGGTGCTGGAGGACTACCGTCTGGCGGTGCTGAGCCGTCAGCTCAGTATCCTGGGGCGCCGTGAGGTGCTGAACGGCCGGGCCAAGTTCGGTATCTTCGGCGACGGAAAGGAGATCGCCCAGTTGGCGTTGGCCCGTCAGTACCGGGAGGGTGACTGGCGGTCGGGGTATTACCGCGACCAGACCTGGATGCTGGCTGCCGGCATCATCACGGCGGAGGACTTCTTTCATCAGTTGTATGGCAATACTGATCCGGCCCTGCAGACCGGCAACGGCGGCGTTTCCTTCAACAACCATTTTTCCACGCCCAATATTAACCCCGATGGTTCGTGGCGGGACCTGACCAAACAAAAGAACTCATCAGCTGATATTTCCCCCACGGCCGGCCAGATGCCCCGGTTGCTGGGGCTGGCTTATGCCTCCCGTCTCTTCCGGAAGATCAAAGAGTGGCATCAGTACACCACCCTGTCAAAGCAGGGCGATGAGGTGGCCTTCGGCACCATCGGAGATGCCAGCACCTCGGAGGGTCATTTCTGGGAGACCCTCAATGCTGCGGGCGTACTGCAGGTGCCTATGGCCCTCTCGGTGTTTGACGACGGCTATGGCATTTCGGTGCCCAAAAAATATCAGACCACCAAGGAAAATATCTCGGAACTGCTGAAAGGCTTCGAGCGTGACGATGAAAAAGAGGGGATCGTCATCATGCGGGGCAGGGGATGGGATTACCCGGGTCTCTGCCGGATGTATGAGGAGGGGGTGAAGATCTGCCGCGAGGAGCATGTGCCCGTCCTTTTTCACATCGAAGAGATGACGCAGCCCCTGGGCCATTCCACCTCGGGATCGCATGAACGCTATAAATCCAAAGAGCGGCTGACCTGGGAGGAAGCGCATGATCCCATCCGCAGGATGCGGGAATGGATGATCACCACAGGCCTGGCCACGGCAGAGGTGCTGGATGGTCTTGAAGAGGAGACAGTGCTGGAGGCAGGCCAGGCCCGCAAGAATGCCTGGAAAGCTTTCCAGCAGCCTATCCTGGAGCTGCGTGACTCGCTCATAAAGATCATCGACAACCGTTCCTGCATGTGTGCCCACGAGCATGTGGACAAGGTGGGGATCATCACCGGAGAGCTGAAGAAGATCGCCGCGCCGGTGCGCAGGGATGTCTTCAGCGCTGCCCGCCAGATCCTGCGATGGGTGTGCGCCGACTGTCCCATGCGCGAGCAGCTGCAGCGCGACCTGACGGCCTGGCTGGAGGAGAAAACGGAAGATGCACGCCGGCGTTACAATGCCCACCTCTACAACGAGACCCCCACGTCGGTGCTGCAGGTGGAGGCGGTGGCCCCGCGTGTGCCTGACGATGCTCCCGAAGTGCCGGGGCGCGTCATCCTGCGTGACAATTTCGACCGTCTCCTCGCAAAGCACCTCCGCCTGGTTATCTTCGGTGAGGATGTGGGATACATCGGCGGCGTCAACCAGGCCCTCGAAGGACTGCAGCAGAAATACGGCGCCCTGCGCGTCACCGACACCGGCATCCGCGAGGCCACCATCGTGGGGCAGGGCATAGGCATGGCTCTGCGCGGCCTGCGCCCCATCGCCGAGATACAATATTTTGACTACCTCCTTTATGCCCTGCAGACCATCAGCGACGACCTGGCCACCACGGCCTACCGCACCCGCGGCACCATGATCGCGCCCCTGATCCTGCGCACGCGGGGCCACCGCCTCGAGGGCATCTGGCACTCGGGATCGCCCCTAAGCATGGTCATCAACTCCATACGGGGCGTGTATGTCTGCGTGCCACGCGACATGACACGCGCCGCCGGCTTCTACAACACCCTCCTGGCCGGCGAGGACCCCGCCCTTGTCATAGAACCGCTCAACGGTTACCGCATACGTGAGCAGATGCCGGAGAATATCGGGGAGTACCGCATCCCCCTCGGCCGGCCCGAGATCCTGCGCGAAGGGCACGACATCACCCTCGTCACCTACGGCTCCTGCGTAAGGATCGCACAGGAGGCGGCCGGCCGCCTGCAGGACTTCGATATTTCCGTCGAGCTGATAGATGTGCAAACCCTCATCCCCTTCGATCTGGAGGGCGTCATCCTGCAGTCGGTGAAGAAGACCAACAGGGTCCTTTTCTTCGACGAGGATGTCCCCGGCGGCGCCACCGCTTACATGATGCAGAAGGTGCTGGAGGAGCAGGAGGCCTGGCAGTGGCTCGACGGCGAGCCCCGCACCCTCACGGCACAGGAGCACCGTCCTGCCTACGCCACCGACGGCGACTACTTTTCAAACCCCAACGCTGAGGATGTGTTTGATACCGTCTATGAGATGATGCACGAGGCCAATCCCGCAAAATACCCCGGACTATTCTAATTTGCAGAAAGTTATTATATTTGTTTTTAAAGAATGAAGATAGTAATTAACGAAAAGTGTTATTTTTTCTGAACTCCCCGGTCGGGGTCTGCCAAAATCATATACTCTTTCGGGAGAACTTCGTTACTTACGATTATCCATTAACTTAAATTCAATGATCGGATGAAGAAAAATGCTATTTTTCCATTTGTTGTGTTTTTAATTACCGGGCTTCTGGTTCTTTCCTGTAAAAACAAGCAGGAGAAAGAGCCTGCTCTTCCTGAGATCAAAGTAGTAAAAGTGGAGCAAAGGGACGCTCATGTGTATGAAGAGTTTGTGGGACAGGTATATGGGAAATACGATATTCCCATCAGGGCACGGGTAAGTGGTTTCCTTGAAGGGATCTATTTCAAAGAGGGACTCAGAGTCAGAAAAGGACAGTTGTTGTACACGATCGATCCCCAACCTCTGGAAGCTCAGGTGGCTGAAAAATTAAGTCGTGTAGCAGAAGCCAAGATCCAACTGGTGAAAGCGAAGAGTGATCTGGACAGGATCGAACCGCTGGCCGAGATCAATGCCGTCAGTAAAAGTGACCTGGATGCAGCCAGGGCACGTTATGAAGCGGCAAGATCACAGGTGGATGCTGCCAATGCTTCGCTGCGGCTGTCAAAGATCAACCTGAGCTACACCCGGATAAAATCTCCTATCAGCGGCATCATTGGAAAAACCAATGCCAAGGTAGGTGAATTCGTTGGTCAAAACCCCAATCCTGTAATTCTGAATACCGTTTCACAGATCGATACGGTGTATGTTGAATTCTTCCTCCCGGAAAAAGAGTATCTTTCATTGGCAAGGAATTATATTTCAAACCAGGAGAAGGCAGATAGTGCAAGAGAATCATATAATAACCTGGAATTGATCCTTTCCGATGGCAGTATATTCAGACACAAAGGGTCCGTACGGTTTATCAACAGAAATTTTGATCCATCCACCGGGTCGATGCTTATTCAGGCTGCTTTCCCCAATCCGGAAAAAATATTGAGGCCGGGACTGTTTGCCCGTGTCAGGGTGGAAAGCGTATTGAAAAATGCACTGGTGGTGCCCTTGCGTTGTATCCTGGAGGTGCAGGGGAAATATTTTGTTTTTACAGTTGATCAGCAGGGTGTAGTGCACCAGAAAAGTGTGGAAGCAGGGCCTTTGCAGGGAGATATGCAGGTGATCAAAAGCGGTGTTACGCCGGATGACCGGCTGGTGCTGGAAGGGATACAGATGGTACGCTCGGAGATGAAAGTTAAGCCGGTACTCAAAGAATTCAGGTCGCAAAGCAAGGAAAATTAATACGACATGGAAAAAGGGAACTTTTTTGTAAACCGCCCTATCGTGGCTATGGTTATAGCCATAGTCATCGTGATCGTCGGGGGACTTGCTATGTTGAACCTGCCCATGGAGCAATACCCTGATATCACGCCGCCTATGGTACAGGTCTCTTCCGTTTATACGGGGGCCAGTGCCCTGGATGTGGAAGAATCGGTATCCACCCCCCTGGAGCAACAGATCAACGGGGTGGAAAATATGATCTACATGAAATCGATCAATACCAATGATGGCAAGAGTACCATCGAGGTATCCTTTGCTGTAGGTACTGATCCCGATATGAATACGGTATTTACCCAGAACAGGGTCTCTTCTGCCACGCCTAAGCTGCCGGAAGAGGTGAAACGCCTGGGCGTTACCACCCAAAAAACGATGAGCAGTTTTGTATTGGCCATTGCGATCTATTCCCCTGACGACCGGTACGATCAGGAGTTTTTAAGTAATTATGCACTGATCAATATTAAAGATATCCTGGCGCGGATCCGGGGGATCGGACGGGTGGATGTCCTGGGGGCCGGGGATTATTCAATGCGTATATGGATCGAGCCCGACCGGCTGGCACAGTTGGGAGTGACGATCCCCGAAGTGATCAATGCCATACGGGAGCAAAACGTGATCGTTCCGGGCGGCAAGTTCGGAGCTGAACCTGCTCCGCCCGGTACCGATGTTACATATACTGTGAAACTGCCATCGCGGTTGATAACACCTGAACAATTTGGTAATGTGGTCATCCGTACCAACCCGGATGGATCCCAGGTGAAAGTGAAAGATGTGGCTGAGACCGAGCTGGGTGTTGAATCCTATGTGGTGAGAAGTAAATTGGGAGAGCATGACTGTGCCATTCTTACCATTTATCAGGCTCCCGGTACCAATGCTGTTGAGTTGGGAGATAAAGTTATGGGAGCCATGGAAGAGGTTTACCGTTCTTTTCCGGAGGGTCTCGAATATAAGGTGTCGCTGAATGCTGTTAAGCCCATCACAGCGGGGATCAAAGAGATCGTGATCACGCTCTTTATCGCGCTGCTTCTGGTAGTCATGGTGGTTTTTTTGTTTATCCAGGACTGGCGGGCCACCCTGATCCCTGTTATTGCCATCCCCGTATCGCTGGTAGGGGCATTTATGCTTTTCCCTTTACTGGGATTTTCTATCAATGTGCTTTCCCTGTTGGGTCTGGTGCTGGCCATTGGTATCGTGGTGGATGATGCCATCGTAGTGGTGGAAGCCGTGCAGACACACATTTCCGAAGGAATGTCGGCCAAAGAAGCTACGGTTAAAGCCATGAAAGAAGTTACGGCACCCGTGATCGCCACCACCCTCGTGCTGGTGGCTGTGTTTATTCCTGTGGCATCCATGGGAGGTATCACCGGCAGGCTGTATCAACAATTTGCCATCACCATTGCCGTATCCGTGCTTTTTTCTTCCCTCAATGCGTTGTCTCTCAGCCCGGCACTCTCTTCCCTGTTGTTGAAAAAACCACAAAAACCCGGAGGAATTCTGGGAAAATTCTTCACAGGATTTAATACTGTCTTTGATAAAAGTGCTAAGAAGTATCTTGGATTTACACGGGTTGTGACGGGGAAAACAGGAACAAGCCTTTTGGTCATTGTGTTGATCTCCGCTCTTATCCTGGTGATCGGGAAATTTCTTCCCGGAGGTTTTATCCCGGAAGAAGACCAGGGATATTTGTATATTAATGTGCAGTTGCCTAATGCGGCTTCTTTGCAACGAACCAGTACGGTGGTGGAAAAGGTCAGGGAAATAGTAACGCGTTATGAAGGAGTGGATCTTGTAACTTCTGCCGCTGGTTATAATATACTCTCGGGAGGGATGTCCACCAACACCGCCGTCGTGTTCCTGACTTTAAAAGACTGGGATGAACGCAAGATGACTGCAAAACAACTGGCGCAGACATTGAATGCAAATTTTAATAAGGAAATAAAAAATGCGATCGTCTTTGCTTTTGGTCCTCCCGCCATACCCGGTCTGGGTAGCGGTTCCGGCTTTACCATGATGATACAGGACAAAGGAGGGAATACACCGGAATATCTGGATTCCATCACGCAGAAATTTATTGTGGCAGCTCGTAAAAGACCGGAAATAGGCAATATCTTTACCACATATCAGGGTAAAGTGCCGCAGATCTACCTGGACATCAATAAGGATCTGGCCTTAAAAGCGGGAGTTAATCTGAACGACCTGTACAATACGATCAGTACGTACCTGGGCGGAGCCTATGTAAATGACTTTACACGATTCGGACGGTTGTATAAGGCTTATGTTATGGCAAAGCCGGAATACCGTCAGACACCCAAGCAGTTGAATCTGTTCTTTGTGAAAAACAAAGAAGGGGAGAACGTGCCTCTTTCTGCCCTGGTGAAAGTTCGTCATGTTTCCGGCCCCGAATATACCAACCGGTTCAATCTGTATCGTTCCGTTGAACTTTCAGGAACTCCGGCCAAAGGTTACTCTTCCTCACAGGCTTTGGATGCTCTGGAAGAGGTCGCCGCAGATGTGCTGCCTCATGATATGGGGTACGCCTGGGCCAACATGTCGTATCAGGAAAGAGAGTCGGCCGGCAGCGGTAATGTGGTATTTCTTTTTGCGCTTGTTTTCGTCTTCCTGATCCTGGCAGCCCAATATGAAAGTTGGTCATTACCTTTCAGTATCCTGCTGGGAACGCCTTTTGCCATTTTCGGAGCTATGTTGTTCCTTTTCATAGCCAGGTATTTTAGCGAAACCTTTGAGAACAATGTCTTTGCGCAAATTTCTTTTGTTATGTTGATCGCTATGGCGGCTAAAAATGCGATCCTGATCGTTGAGTTTGCCAAGATGAAATTTGATGAAGGCCTATCCTTGTTTGATGCTGCGATAGAGGCAGCCCGTCTGCGTTTCAGGCCGATCCTGATGACCGCTTTTTCTTTTATTTTTGGTGTTTTCCCGCTGGTAGTGGCTTCAGGTGCCGGTGCCGAAGCAAGAAAAGTCATGGGAATGGCTCTCCTCGGCGGAATGACCATTGCAACGTTCCTCGGGGTATTTATGTATCCGATGTTGTTTGTATTCATTGGCAAAATTGCCGGGTATGAAAAAAAGAGAGAAAAAAAACTAAAAATGAATAACATTCCGGAAAAATGAAAAATATATTCGTTTTTGCCTTGTTCATACTTGCCGGCCTGTATGGTTGCATGGTCGGTCCGGATTTCCAAAAAACTGTGGTTCCTTCTCCCGGGCGGTACCATTACGACAGTATGGCTGCCGATACTGTGCTCAACCTGAAATGGTGGGAGCTTTTTAATGATTCGGTGTTGGACCGGTTGATCGATACGGCTCTGGTAAGAAACCAGGATGTACTTATTGCTGCCTCCAGAGTGCAGGAAGCTATGGCCGTAGTGGGATCTGCCAAGGCTGATATGTATCCTTTTTTCGGATATTCCGCTAACGGATCACGGACCAAAGCCACCATTGCGGGCAATGATCCTACAGTTTTTAACAGCTTTTCCGCACTGGGAAATGTCTCCTGGGAAATTGATTTCTGGGGAAAATACAGGCGGGCTACAGAAAGTGCCAGGGCCGACCTCATGGCCAGTGAGTATGGAAAGCGGTCGGTAATGATCAGTTTGATCTCTGCCGTCGCCCGGGATTATTTTTTACTGCTTGATTACAGAGAAAAATTGAAAATATCCAGGCATACGCTCCTGACCCGGCAACAAAGCCTTGAGATCATGAAAGCAAAATATCTACACGGTACCGTGCCCGAGCTGGACCTGAACCAGGCGGAGGTACAGGAAGCTATTGCAGCGTCGGCAGTGCCCTTGTACGAAAGACAGGTAGCCAAAACCGAACATGCCCTGCAGATACTTTTGGGGCAGTATCCGGGTCCGGTTAACGATGTAAGCGGCCTGTTGCAAATACAGCCACCTGACTCCATACCTGTCGGAATACCTTCCTTACTTCTGGAAAGACGTCCGGATATTCTTCAGGCTGAACAACAGGTGGCAGCCCAGAATGCCATGATCGGTGTGGCTCAGGCCATGCGTTTTCCTTCTATCAGCCTTACGGCGTCCTTCGGACTGTCCAGTGGAGAGTTGACATCTTTTCTGTCAGCGGGATCATTGGCATGGTCCTACGGCGGAG
>WFRO01000039.1 GCA_015486475.1 Bacteroidales bacterium | reverse complement strand
GCCTTTTGCCTTCTGCCTTTTGCCTTTTGCCTTCTGCCTTTTGCCTTCTGCCTTCCCTATCCTTCTTTTTTCCCTTCAAAAGTTTTTAACTCTTCCTCTTCCCCATACTGATAGATCTCCCGGATGAGGTGCTCATATTTTTTGTACAGGTTGCGGCGTTTCAGCTTGAGGGTGGGAGAGAGCTCGCCGGTTTCGGGGCTCCAGGCGTCGCAGACCAGACGGAAACGTTTGACCTGCTCGTGAAAGGCCAGGTCCCGGTTGATGCGGTTGACCTCCTGCTGGTACTGTTTGACCACCTCCGGCTTCTTCACCAATTCTTCGTTGTCGCGGAAAGTGATGCCCTGCTCATGGCACCAGTTGTGCAGGTATTCAAAGTTGGGTGAGATCAGGGCCGAGGCGAATTTCTCGTTCTCGCCAATGACCATGATCTGCTCGATGAAGAGCGATTCCTTGAACTTGTTCTCGATGACCTGTGGCGCCACATATTTGCCGCTGGAGAGCTTGAAGATCTCTTTCTTGCGGTCGGTGATCTTCAGGTAAAGGTTATCGACCATCATACCGATGTCGCCCGTGGCGAACCATCCCTCATCGTCGATCACCTCCCGGGTCAGGTCGGGCTTTTTGTAATATCCCATCATCACATTGGGTCCTTTCACCTTGATCTCGCCGTCTTCGGCGATCTTCACCTGTACTCCCGGGATCACGGGGCCTACGGTGCCCACCATGATCTGTCCGGTCACCAGGTTGTTCACGGCGATCACGGGGCTGGTCTCGGTGAGGCCGTAGCCCTCCAGCACGCGTATGCCGGCAGCCCAGAAGACCGTGGCGATGCGCGGCTGCAACGCTGCCCCGCCCGAGACGATCACATTTACATTGCCTCCCAGGGCCTCCCGCCATTTCGAGAAGATGAGCTTATCGGCGATCCTGTGCTTCAGGTTATAGAGCGAAGAGTTGCCTGTCAGCTTGTATTTCAGACCCAGATCGACCGCCCAGAAGAACAGTTTTTGTTTGATGCCGGTCAGTTCCTTGCCCTTGGCCAGGATGCCGTCGTACACGCGCTCCAGCAGTCGCGGCACGGTGGTGAACAACTCTGGTTTGACATCCTTGATGTCGTTGATGATGGTGGCCATGCTCTGGGCATAGTAGATGCTGATACCTTTATATTGATAGTGATAGTTGAGCATCCGTTCGTAGATGTGACTAATGGGCAGGAAGCTGAGGGCTTTGGCCCCGGGGCCGTTGGTATGGACGTGGATGGTGCTTTTTACGTTGGAGACCAGGTTGCGGTGGCTCAGCATCACCCCCTTGGGAAAGCCCGTGGTGCCGGAGGTGTAGATCATCGTCAGCCAGTCCTCGTCAGCAATGGAGCTGCTGATCTTCTCCAGTTCATCCCTGTACTTCTCCTCTTCCTGCTCACCCAGCTTCAACAACTCTTCCCAGTGTTTCTCTCCCTCTGTTTTATTAAAGGTATAGACTCCCTTAATATTTTTCACTTCGTCGACCACCGGCCGCAGCTTTTTGACCAGGCCCTGGTCGGCCAGAAAGATGATCCGGGGTTCTGCATCTTTCAGGATATAGGTGTATTCCTCGACAGAGATGGTGGGATAAATGGGTACCGTGACGATACCGGCGCGACTGGCGCCCATGTCGATATAGTTCCACTCCGGGCGGTTGTTGGTGATCACGGCGATGCGGTCACCTTTCTTCAGACCCAGCGCCAGGAGGGCATAGCTCACCAGGAGGGCCCGCCGGTGATACTCCTCCGAAGAGATCCGGACCCACCGGCCCTCCACCTTGGCGGCCAGCGCATCCTCCTTTTTGTATTCCCTGGCATGACGGTCCAGGATGTCGAAAGTACGTGTGATCTCCATGGTGCGGTTTGATTTGGGGGTTACAAACTGAATGACAGGTTATATGGGTTGACAAAACAAACATATAAAAAAATTATTTCCTGACAACCCCGGGGAAAAGAAGCCGGGAAAATGCTTATCTTGCATCCTGTACTTTAGCCTGAAAAAACTGTTAAGAAAATGAAAAAAATACTCCTGTCCGCAATGCTGGGCACATTGTTTGTTCTGGCGTCATTTGCCGCTGATAAACCTGCCTGCCGCCTTTATACCTCCGGGGGTAAACCGGTCAGTTATAATAAAATGATCAAAGAGCTGGGCGGGGCCGATATGGTCTTTTTCGGTGAGGAGCACAACAACCCCATCGCCCACTGGATGGAGTTTGAGGTCACCAAAAGCCTTTACGGTATCAGAGGAAAAGACCTGGTGCTGGGAGCCGAGATGATCGAGGCCGATAACCAACTCATCCTGAATGAATACCTGCAGGGCTTTATCCCGGCGAAAAAGTTCGAGGACGAAGCCCGCCTGTGGAAAAACTACAAGACCGATTACAAACCTCTTGTGGACTTTGCTCACGATACCGGTCTGGTGTTCGTTGCAGATAACATTCCCCGGCGGTATGCCTCCATTGTGGCTAAGAAAGGTTTTGAAGGTCTGGACCCCCTGAGTGCCGAAGCCAAAGGCTATATCCATCCCCTGCCCATTCCGTATGATCCGGAGGTGAAATGTTATAAGGATATGCTCTCTATGCAGGGCATGGGAGCCCATGTCAATGCGAATTTCCCCAAGGCCCAGGCTGTCAAGGATGCCACCATGGCCTGGTTCATCCTGAAAAACTGGCAAAAGGGAAAGCTCTTCCTTCATTACAACGGCAGTTACCACTCCGACCATCACCAGGGGATCGTCTGGTACATCGATAAGGAAAAGCCGGGCCTGGTGATCCGGACCATCTCGGTGGTGTCACAAAAAGACCCGGACAAATGGGACAAGAAGAACAACGGCCTGGCCGATTTTATCATCGTCGTCCCCGAGGATATGACAAAAACGTATTAATATTTGTAGAGACAAGGCACCGCCTTGTCTCTATAATTAAGAGATCCTTCAACATTTAACCTTTTATTTCTGCATATTTATACAGCATAAATAAAAAAAATACAGTGTTTTTTTGCAGCCGGGAATTTTCCTTTTATATTTGTCCGGTCAAAATGAAAATAATGTACGGAAAACATCATCATCACCACCATTTTATTTCATGCCGTGAGGCGTGGCAGGGGTGATGTATATGTGTTCTGAACGACCATAAAACGATCTTACCTGAAGCCCGCCGATGCGGGCTTTTTTATTTGAATAACTGTTAATGTATAATACAATGCAAAAAGACAAACCGGTCCTGCGCATGGCCCTCCAGAAGTCGGGCCGTCTGCATGACGATTCGCTGAAGCTGCTCCACGAGGCGGGTATCCGTTTCAGCAACGGCCAGGGGCAGTTGCGTATACGTACACGCAACTTCCCTCTCGAGCTGCTCTTCCTGCGCAACTCCGATATTCCCAACTATATCCGCGACGGTGTGGCCGACGTGGCCATCGTGGGGGATAATCTGCTTGTGGAGAAAGGTGACAATTTACAGACCGTTATCAAGCTGGGTTTTGCCCGTTGCCACCTCGCCCTGGCCGTTCCGCGTGCGGTAGACTACCAGGGTCTCTCCTGGTGGCAGGGTAAGCGCATCGCTACCTCTTATCCAAACACATTGAGGAAATTTCTGCAGGAAAAAGGGATCGATGCTTCCATC
>WFRO01000038.1 GCA_015486475.1 Bacteroidales bacterium | reverse complement strand
GGGGAATGCCAGTAAAGATAAGCATTCAATGATCCGGATAACCCCGGGAAAAGGAGAGAAAAGATGGCGGATCCTAGAGCGGATAATATTTTTATCATTGATATTTTTGGAATATTTCAGGTAGTGTCTATCTTTGCACACCCCAAAACGGGCGATTAGCTCAGTTGGTTCAGAGCGCCTGCCTTACAAGCAGGAGGTCACTGGTTCGAATCCAGTATCGCCCACATCCCCAAAGCCTTGCACGGAGTGCAGGGCTGTTTTGTTTCCGGACACGTGTAAACTTGTTTACACAGTGGGAGGAAACAAAACAGCCATTTGTGAGCGCAGCGAACCAAGGCTTTGGGGATGGGTACCAGGGCTCCGGGACCTGGATCACGCAAGTAATCCAGTATCGCCCACCACAGCAAAGCCTTGTAAAATGTATGGATCTGTTTATCTGCTTTTACAAAGCTTCTGCCACGACAAAGGTGCTGCCTCCGATAAAGACCATATCGTTCTTCCCGGCTTCTGACAACGCCTTCTCCACCGCTTTTTTTACGGAAGGCACAGCCAACCCCCTGAGTCCGTGTTTTGCTGCCTGCTGCTGCAGCTTTTCCGCTTCCATGGCCCGGGGGATAGCCGCCCGGGTGAAGAGATAAGAAGCATCCTTCGGAAGGAGTTCCAGGATCTCTCCGGGGTCTTTGTCATTCACAAATCCCATGACCATATAAAGATCTTTCCGGGGCGTGTTCTCTATCTGCCGGACCAGCTGCAGGAAAGCGTCCCGGTTGTGGCCGGTATCGCAGATGACCAGGGGATGCTGCTGCAGCACCTGCCACCGGCCTAGGAGACCTGTGTTCCCGGAAATATTTGCAAAACCATCCCGCAGGTTTTTTTCTCTCCAGGGAAGATCTTTTTCCATGACCCTGAGCGTTTGCAATGCTGTAATTGTGTTTTCCCGCTGATAATTTCCTAAAAGATCGGTTTGCAGGTCTTTCAGAAAGATCCGGTCTCTTTCTTTGACATTGAATATTTGTTTTCCCCCGGTAGAGATCATGGAATAATCGATCGAGAGGTTCTCGCCGGCAAAATATATTTCCGATCCTGTCCGGTCGGCTGTTTCCCTGAAGATCCCGGCCGTTTCCTCCTGGTATCTGCCGATCACTGCGGGAATACCCTTCTTGATGATCCCGGCTTTCTCCCGGGCGATACTCTGCAGGGTGTTCCCCAGGAAACGGGTATGGTCCCTGCCGATATTCGTGATCACCGAACAGAGGGGCCGGATGATATTGGTGGAGTCGAGACGTCCTCCCAGGCCGGTCTCGATGACGGCCACATCCACTTTTTCATCTGCAAAATACCGGAAAGCCATGGCCACGGTGATCTCAAAAAAAGAAGGTTCGATCTCCCCGAAAAGATGATCGTGTTCCCTGACGAAGTTTTTGACATAATCTTCACTGACCGGTTCTCCGTTGATGCGGATCCGTTCGCGGAAGTCTTTCAGGTGGGGGGAGGTGTAGAGACCGGTGCGGTATCCGGCCTCCTGCAATACGGAAGCCAGCATATGGGATACCGATCCTTTGCCGTTGGTGCCGGCGATGTGAATGGTGGCATATCCCCGGTGCGGATGGCCGAAGTAGTCATCCAGCAGGTGTGCATTTTCCAGGTCCACCTTGTAAGCGGCGGGGCCGGTGCGCTGGTAAACCGGCAGACGGGAGAAAAGGTATTCCGTTACCTTCCGGTAGTCGTTGTAATCGATCCCCGCTACCATGGCTCCGAATAAAAACGGTCTGGTTTACATGGAACGGTAAAGGCTGAGAGGACAGGCACCGGAAGTTTCAGGATCGTTTCGATCTGACTCCGGTCCACCTTTGAAAAAGTGTAAATACTCCTTCGTGTAAGTATGCCTTCAATAAGGTCCATCTGTTTTTGATCAATTTTAAGGCAAATTTAATATTCCTGAAAATAATCAATTATATTTACCTGTTAAATTACATTTATATGCCCGGAAAAAAGAAATATTTCATTCTCGATACCAATGTGTTGCTCCATGATTATCAGAGCATTTTCAATTTTCAGGAACATGATATCATCATTCCCATTGTGGTCCTGGAAGAGCTGGACAAGTTCAAGAAGGGCAACGACATCATCAATTTCCATGCCCGTGAGCTGACGCGTCAGCTGGACAAGCTGGCCGGTGATAAATTGTTCACGGCGGGAGTGTCGCTGGGGAAAGGACGCGGCAAGCTTTTCATCGAGACGGGCAAGCCTTTCTCGGAGCGGATGCGCTCCTCTTTTCCGGAGGATACGGCCGACCATCGCATCCTGGCCATTGCCGAATACATTACCCTTGAACATCCCAACCGTAAGGTGATCCTGGTATCCAAGGACATCAACCTGCGGCTGAAGGCAAAATCCCTCAATATCCTGGCCCAGGACTACCGCACCGATAAGGTGTTCAACATTGATGATCTTTTCAATGAGGTGCGTATCCTCGAAGATGCCGGGCCGGAGGTCATCTCCTCCCTCTATTCAGATCAGCAGTGTGTTCCTGTGGACAAAGCGGGTTTCGATGAAAAACCCTTTGCGCATCAGTACTTCATCATCCGCAATGAAAAATCCAGTGTGCTGGCCCATTATGATCCTTTCAACCACAGGGTGGAACGGGTGGAGAAGGTGACGGCTTACGGCATAGAGCCGCGCAACGCTGAGCAGACTTTCTCGCTGGATGCTTTGCTGCGCAAGGAGATACAACTGGTGGCCCTGACCGGCAAGGCGGGTACGGGCAAGACCCTCCTGGCCCTGGCGGCGGCCCTGCATCAGCGCCGCGAGTACAAACAGATCTTCCTGGCGCGCCCCATCGTGCCGCTGGCAAACAGGGATATGGGCTTCCTGCCGGGCGACGTGAGCGAAAAAATAGAGCCTTACATGCAGCCTCTGTTCGATAACCTCTCGGTGATCAAGAACAAGTTCTCCACGCAGAGCAAGGATTACCAGCGTATCGACAGGATGTTGCAGGATGAGAAGCTGGTGATCACTCCCCTGGCCTATATCCGGGGTCGCAGTCTCTCCAATATCTTCTTTATCGTCGATGAGGCCCAGAACCTGACACCCCATGAGGTGAAGACCATCATTACGCGTGCCGGCGAGGGGACCAAGCTGATCTTCACCGGCGACATCGAACAGATCGATTCCCCTTACCTGGACACCGGCTCCAACGGGCTGACCTACCTGACAGACCGTATGCGCGGACAGGATATCTTTGCCCATGTGAACCTGGTGAAAGGGGAACGCAGTTACCTGGCCGAGCTGGCCAGCCAGATATTGTAAAAATAATACCGCTGCCATGAAAGAACTTTTTCTGATAAGGCATGCCAAGTCAGACTGGGACAAAATTGATATCAAAGATATCGACCGGCCCCTCAAAGGACGGGGGATACGGGATGCCATGATGATGGGAAATTATATCGCCCGGCATTATGAACGGAAACCTGCTCTGATCCTTACCAGTCCTGCCTGCCGTGCTTTCCACACAGCCGTGCTTTATTGCCGGAGCCTGGACCTGCCCTGTGAGACCCTCGCGGTCAGGGAGGACCTTTACCTGGCCTCATACAACGAGATGCACAATCAGATACGGAAGGCCCCTGCCGGCGTAGATACCCTGGCGGTGGTGGCCCACAATCCCGGCGTCACCGACCTGGCCAATTTCTTCCTGGAGGAGTCGATCCACAACATCCCCACTTCGGGATTTGTTTATATGGCTTTTGATGCACGGACGTGGGAGGAGGTGAAAGCTGACAGTATGGTAAAACATGATTTTCATTATCCCAGGGAACTGCTGACCGAATAGATCTTATCATGGCTAAGGACAAATGGATCGTCAACAGAGAGATCAGCTGGCTGGCCTTCAACCACAGGGTGTTGCAGGAGGCTGCCGATCCCACCGTGCCGCTCATCGAACGGCTGCGGTTCCTGGGGATCTTTTCAGACAACCTGGATGAGTTTTTCAAAGTAAGGGTGGCCTCCATCCGCAGGATGGTGCAACTGGATATCAAAGCCAAAAAACTGACCGGCGGCAATCCGCAAAAACTGCTCCGGCAAATCCAGCAGATCGTCCTGGAGCAACAGAAAGAGTTCGAGACGATCTATTTCAGGATCATCGATGAACTGAAACGGGAGAATATCTACCTGACGGATGAGCACCGTATCCCCGAGGAGAGGCTGGAGTATGCCAAAAACCTGTTCCATGACCAGGTGCTCCCCGTGCTGACGCCCATCATGCTGGAGAAAGACAAGCCTTTCCCGCCCCTGAAAGACAAATCGATCTATCTGGCGGTAAAGCTTACGGGGAAACATCCGGCGCCGGTCAAAAAATATGCTCTGATAGAGGTGCCGGCTGAGGAGCTGGGGAGGTTCATCATCCTGCCGGGGATCGGGCGCAAAAAATTCATCATCCTGCTGGATGATATGATCCGTCTGGGGTTGCCGGACCTGTTCTCAATATACAATTTCTCGGATTTTGAGGCCTATACGATCAAGATCACCCGTGATGCCGAGCTGGATATCGACAACGATGTCTCCAAGGGCTTCCTGGAGAAGATAGCCAAAGGGATCAGTCAGCGGAAAAAAGGTCAGCCGGTGCGGCTGGTCATAGACCAGTCAATGCCCCGCGACCTGTTCGCGTTCATCCGGGAAAAACTGGAGCTGGATGTCCTGGACAATGTCATTCCGGGAGGGAAGTATCACAACTTCAGGGACTTTAAGAAGTTTCCCAATGTGGGGCCCAAACGGCTGGAATACAAGAAAATGCCGGTGCTGCATCATCCGGCCATGAAACGTCATACCAGTCTGCTGGAGACCATTGAAAAGAAAGACATCTTCCTTCATTTTCCCTATCATCCTTTCACCCATTTTCTGGATGTATTGCGGGAGGCGGCCATAGACCCTGCAGTGACAGAGATCCGCATGACCGCATACCGGGTAGCGTATGACTCCCGGGTGATGAACACCCTGATCAATGCCTGTCTCAATGGCAAAAAAGTTACAGTGATCATTGAGCTGCAGGCCCGTTTCAATGAGGCTTCCAATATTTACTGGTCGAAGAAACTGCAGGAAGCCGGGGCTACGGTGATCTTTGGCATCCAGGGACTGAAGGTGCATGCCAAACTGTTGCTGATCACCCGCAAAAAAGGAAAAGAGACCTCGCACATCGTCGGTATCAGCACTGGAAATTTCAATGAGGAGACGGCCCAGGTGTATGTGGATATCGTCATGCTGACCGCCCGCAGGGATCTGGCCCTGGATGTAAAGGACCTGTTCCGGTTCTTTGAGAGCCCTTACCTGCCTGTACAATATCGCCGTCTGCTGACCTCTCCCATTTACATGCGCAGGAAACTGTATGCCCTTGTCGACCGGGAGATGCGTCATGCGCTGGCGGGGAAAGAGGCCTGGATCATCCTCAAGCTGAACAATCTTGTGGATCAGGACATGATCATGCGTCTCTACAAAGCGAGTCAGGCAGGCGTTAAGATCACCCTGCTGGTGAGGGGGATCTGTTCCCTTATCCCGGGGGAAAAAGGTTACAGCGAGAACATTGTGGCGTACAGCCTCGTAGGACGTTACCTGGAACATTCCAGGATCATGGTTTTCTGCAACAATAACCAGGTGGAATATTATATCGGATCGGCCGACTGGATGACGCGGAACCTGGATCACCGTGTGGAGATCTTCTCGCCGGTCTGTGACCCGGACCTGAAACAGGAACTGAAAGATATCCTCGATCTGGAGTTGCAGGACAATACCAAAAAAAGGCTGATAACAAAAGAGTTGGATAACCGTTATGTAAGAGATCACCGGAAAAAACGGACCGATGCGCAGATAGAAATGTACCGGCTCTTGCATAAAAAAGAGATGGAAAAGGGAGTGGATAAAAAAGAAAAGAAAAAGGAATGAATATGAACATATCGGAAATATTGAGAGCTACGGAAGAGATCGCCCGGGAGACGGGTTCTTTTATCCGGGAGCAGCGTTTATCGCTGACCGGCGGGGATATCCGCTCGAAAGGGATCCACGATTATGTAACGCGTGTGGATAAAGAGTCAGAGCAGCGGCTGGTGAAGGGTCTCTCCGGTCTGCTGCCGGGGAGTGGCTTTCTCACGGAGGAGAAAACCACGGAACAGGTGGAGGCAGAATATACCTGGATCATTGATCCCCTGGACGGTACCACCAATTTCATCCACGGCTCACCGCCCTATGCTGTGAGCATCGCCCTGCAGCATAACGGGCACACGGTAGCGGGGGTGGTCTATGAGATCACGATGGATGAGATGTTCGCTGCATCGGAGGAGGGCCCTGCCCGCCTCAACGGTGAAGAGATCCGGATAAGTCATGCCTCTTCCCTGGAGGAGGTATTGCTGGCTACCGGTTTCCCCTTTGTCAATTTTGAACGGCTCGACCCTTACATGGAGGTCCTGAAGCGTTTTATGGCTGAGACACAGGGTGTGCGGCGCCTGGGCTCCGCAGCCACCGATCTGGCATGGGTGGCCTGCGGACGTTACGACGGTTTCTACGAATATAACCTTCATCCGTGGGATGTGGCTGCAGGAGCCTTCCTGGTGGAAAAGGCCGGAGGCGTGGCGGCTGATTTCCGGGGGGGGAAGGATTATCTCTTCGGACGGGAGATGGTGGCAGCGGCACCCGGTGTATACGGGGAGATCGCCAGGATCATCGGAGAATACCTCTGATATCCCATGAAAAAGATCCTCTCATACCTGACATACGCCTTCCTCTGGTCCATTGCATGGATACCTACTTCCCTGCTGTATGGGCTATCCGACTTTATCTACCTGGTGATGTACCGGCTTGTTGGGTACAGGAAGAAAGTGGTGGAGGAGAACCTCCGGAACGCCTTCCCCGATGAAACAGAGACACGGCGGAAAGAGATCATGCAAAAGTTTTACCGCCATCTCTGTGACCTGATCGTAGAGGAGATCCGAATGATCCATATTCCTACCAAAGAGCTGATTAGAAGGGTGGAGATCAGGGAAGGTGACCTGGAACGGTTCGACGAGATGCAGAAGAAAGGCATACACACGGTCATAGGGGCGGGACATTATGGCAACTGGGAGTGGGCCAACGCCTTTGTGGCGCAGACTTCATACAACGTGATGGCCATATATAAGCCATTGAAGGATAAGGTGGTCGAACGACTGCTTTCCAAAGCACGCCTGCGCTGGCTCGATGCGGTGGTGCCCCTGCATCATGTGTACCGGGCGATCCTTCGATATCATCAGGAGAATATTCCCACGATGTATTACTTTATCACCGACCAGACCCCCCTGCCTTTTGAAACGGAATATGTGACCCGCTTCCTGAACCAGGAAACCGCTGTGTACCTGGGGATCGAAAAAGTGGCGAAGAAATTCGGCGATCCGGCGTTCTTTCTGGTGATGAAGAAAAAGAAAAGGGGATACTACCGCCTGGAGATACATGATTGCTGTCCCGATCCCGGTGCAGAGAAACCGTATGCGATCACGGAGAAACATGTGAGGATGCTGGAGATGTTCATCCGGGAAGCTCCCGAGTACTGGCTCTGGAGTCACCGGCGCTGGAAATACAGCCGGCAGGTGCGGGAGAAGAAGAACGTTGTGTTTGGAAGGATGAATAACGAATAACGAATAATGAATAACGAATAATGAATGTTGAAGCATCTCTTACCCCTCACACCCCCTCAGTCCCCTGTCACCTCCGCCGTGGCTTCGGTGCCCGACGAAAGGGGAAGTCAGCCCACAAATCCATAGTCGGTGTGGGCAGGGGTTCCCCCTTCAGGGGGTCAGGGGGGCGGGGAGGCTAAAGAATGCATCGC
>WFRO01000037.1 GCA_015486475.1 Bacteroidales bacterium | reverse complement strand
GGCATGCCTGCCGCCGGGACGGTATTCCCTGAGCTCCTGCCCGATCATGTTCAGGGCGGCCGTGACCCCTTCGTCGGAGGCCGGGTCGAGGCCCTCCTCGCGGAGACGTTTTTTCAAAGCCTCGGCATTGGGGAAGAGCAGAGCGATGGTATAAGGGTTCTGGTTGTTGTAGAGCATCACCTGCTCGATCAGGGGCGACTCATCAGAGAAAGCCTCCTCGATCCCTTCGGGACTGTATTTCTCGCCGTCGTCGGCGATGAGCAGGCTCTTGAAACGGCCCAGCACATAGAGGAAGCCATCCTTGTCCACATAACCCATATCTCCGGTGTACAGCCAGCCGTCCTTCAGGGTGTCTTTCGTGGCTTCTTCGTTTTTCCAGTAACCGGCCATGACATTGTCCCCTTTCACGACGATCTCTCCCTTTTCTCCCACCGGCATCTCGTTGCCGTCCTCGTCGAGGATCCTGAGTTGCAGGTCCTTGACGATCACTCCCGACGAGCCCAGCTTATGCCTGCCGGGGGCGTTGACCGAGATGACAGGGGCTGCCTCGGAAAGACCGTATCCCTGGTACATGGGGATGCCCAGCGCATAGAAAAAGCGCTGCATCTCGATATCCAGCAGGGCACCACCTCCGATGAAATACTGCAGATTGCCTCCGAAATTCTCACGCACCTTAGAGAAAATGATCTTGTCATACAGGGCCAGGAGCGGTTTTTTCAAAAAGTTTAAACCGGCACCTTTGTTGAAAC
Organism: Bacteroidales bacterium; assembly: GCA_015486475.1. Lineage (GTDB taxonomy): Bacteria > Bacteroidota > Bacteroidia > Bacteroidales > VadinHA17 > DRPN01. The sequence continues at coordinate 3,907 of WFRO01000037.1, read as the reverse complement.
CCTCTTTGTTGTAGCTATAGGCTGTTTTCAGGGCTTTCCGGAAAAGCTTCTCCACTTTTTCTCCTTTCTCTGCGATCCCTTTCTCGATATTTTTTCTGAAGTTCTTGGCCAGGGCGGGAACGCTGTAAAGGATATACGGTTTGACCTCTTTGATATTGACGGGGATGTTTTTCAGGGTCTCCATGGCAGTCCTGCCGATGGCTACGGAAGCGATGGAAGCGCCTTTTCCCATGAGAGCATACAATCCTGCCGTGTGAGCGAAAGAGTGGTCCCAGGGCAGGATCAGCAGGCTTTTCCAGTATTCCGGGATATCAATGAGGCTGTAGGCCTGGTTCACATTGACCACATAGTTCTTGTGCATCAGGATGATCCCTTTCGGGTCGGCGGTGGTGCCGGAGGTATAGCTGATGTTGGCGTAATCATCTTCGTGAACGGCATCTTTGGCCTGCTGTAACTGTTCCTTGTCTTTTTTCAGTAATTCATCCCCACGGGCAAGCAGATCGCCCACAAAGATCTCGTTCTCTTTCAGATCCTCTATATCATCCAGGAGGATCACCTTCTCCAGGGCGGGGATGTCAGCAGTTACCTCCCGCACCTTGGGCAGCTGCCCGCGGGAGACGACGACCATCCTCGACCCGGAATGGGCCATCCGGAAACGCACCTCGTCGGGTGTCAGCTTCACGCTCAGCGGCACGTTGACAGCTCCCGTGAACAGGATGCCCAACTCACTGATCATCCACAGATTACGGCCTTCCGAAAGCAGGGAGAGACGATCTCCCTTGCGGATGCCCATACTCAACAGACCGGCAGCAAACCGCTCTGTCTCATGATGCACATCCTTATATGTTGCTCCTTTATATTCTCCATCGGTTTTTTCCCAGAGGAAGACGTTGTTACCATACTTCTCAACGCTGTCCTCAAAAAAGCGGATAATGGTTCTCATCAGATAATTATTTGGTAATTATTGATAAAATTTTCGATGGCAAGATAAAAAAAATCAATAATATACCCTCTCCTTATGAGAACGGGGCCCGGACAGTGATCTTACCGGGAAAGTTGAAGTGGTCAGAGCGTGAGCGACTCTTTCTTTTTGGGTGTGGAGAAGAATTTCTTTTCAGCGGCCAGGTGGTAGATCGATGTGGCGATCTCTTCTTTGCTCAGGGTACTGCAGTTGTAAATGACGTCGAATACGGTATGGTCGACAGGTTTTTTCAGATAATACTCCAGAAACTCTTTTCTGTGTTTGTCCAGCTCGCGTATCAGGCGGGTAGCTTCCCGGTGTGAGATCTTCTTGTTCTCCGCCACCCTGGCGATCCGCCACTCTTCGGGAGCGCTCAGCCGTATGTGCAGCGACGCTTCAATGTTACGGGTGAGCGCCACGCCGGCGCGTCCCACGATGATCACATGACCTTCCATGGCAGTGGCGCGGATCACCTCACCCACGGCTTTGCGTATGGCCCACTCGCTGTGATAGTACTGTTTCTTTTCCTGTGAGATCAGCAGATCTTCCAGAAAAGCTCTTTTCCTGTATTCAAAGATGTATTTGATCTCGCGGGGGGTGAGCCCCAGTTTGCGGGCGCTCTCTTCCAGGATCTCTTTGCTGATCCAGTGCCATTTTTTCTTTGTGCCGCTCTCATTGATCTGTTCGGTCAGGATCCCTGCAATGAGCTTGGAGGGACATCCGTATTCACGGGACAGGGTGATCACCGGCCCGGGTGAAATGATCTGCCGTTCCCGTTCCTTCAGCCGCTCCATGGCATACCGGGTGGGATTTATTTTTTGCATGTTGGTAACCTCTTTTTTTCGGCGCTATAATGTAACAAAAAAACAGGATATTTCAAAAAAAGAAACCGGAAAAATAGTGCGGGAAAAAGGAAAGATGAGAAAACTTTTGGAATTATTTTCTATTCTCGTAATTTCGCAACGTTTTAAAACAAAACCAAAAGATCATGACAGAACAGATCAGGAAGTCCTTACGGGAATCCACGCTGGCCAGGTGGACAGCTTTGGTGCTGGCCTCATTGTCCATTTTCGGGGCATATTACTTTAACTATGCGCTTTCTGCCATCAAGCCTTTGCTGGAAAGTGTACTGGGATGGAACAGTGGTGATTTCGGTACCTACACCTCGGCCTATGCCTGGTTCAATGTGTTCCTTTTTATGCTGATCATCAGTGGATTTATCCTCGACAAGCTGGGCATCAGAAAAACGGGCCTGGGAGCTACCGTAGTGATGTTCCTGGGGACAGCCATCAATTACTGGGCGATCTCACATCATTTTCCGGCAGATGCCGTGGTCCATTTGCCTCTTCTGGGTGACATGAAAACGCAGGTGCTGTGGTCCTCGCTGGGATTTGCCATTTTCGGTGTAGGGACGGAAGCCACGGGTATCACCATCTCCAAAGCGGTGGTCCGTTGGTTCAAGGGCAAGGAGATGGCCCTGGCCATGGGGATGCAAATGGCCATCGCCCGTTTGGGTACAGCCCTGGCCGTCGCGATCTCCATACCCCTGGCTAAGAAATTTACCGTGACAGCTCCCATCCTCTTTGCCCTGATCGTGATGCTCATCGGCGTCCTGTCCTTTATCTCTTTCTCCCTGATGGACATTAAGCTGGACAAATCGGAAGATACACCTGATGAGGTGGCCGAAGAGGATAAGTTCAAGATCAGCGATATCGGCTTTATCATTACCAACAGGGGGTTCTGGCTCATCGCTATCCTGTGCGTGCTCTTTTATTCGGCCGTCTTCCCCTTCCTGTTCTATGCCAATGACCTGATGATCAATAAATATCATGTAGCTCCTAACCTGGCAGGAACCATCACCAGTCTGCTGCCTTTCGGTACCATTCTGCTGACACCTCTTTTCGGAGGGATCTATGACAAGTTCGGCAAGGGGGCGACCATCATGATCATCGGGGCCATGATCCTGGTCTTCGTACATGGCGTGCTGGCCATTCCTTCGCTGAAAAGCTGGTGGATAGCAGCAGCCATGGTGATCGTGCTCGGCATAGGCTTTTCACTGGTGCCCTCGGCCATGTGGCCTTCCGTGCCCAAGATCATCCCGGAGAAACAGCTGGGTACCGCCTATGCGGTGATCTTCTGGATACAGAACATAGGCTTGCTCTTTGTCCCCCTGATCCTCGGCGTGGTACTCAATTCCACCAACCCGGATGTGGCTCCCAACAAGCAAATGGTGAAAACCTCCATTGAAAAGGCTTTTGCTCAAACCCTGACATCCACCTCTTTTACTTCCAAAGATATCACGCAGATGGTCGACAAGACCACCGATGCGGCCGTGGATTCCGTGGTGCAGTATTCCGTTTATGAGCCTGTACCTTTACAGGAGGTGAACGGCCAGGCCGTGGAGCAGGAGATCAGCGGCTCAATACAGAAAAATCTGAGCCAGGTGACCCTGCCGGCAGAGAAGGAAGCTGCCATGAAACTGATTATAGGCACAGCAGCTGCCGGCGCCTATGATGCGATCATCAGCGAAAGACTCAACCTGCGGTATGATTATTTCTACGATATCCTCATTTTTGTGACCCTGGGTGTCCTCTCGGTCGTGGTGGCCTTCCTCCTGAAGATGGAAGACCGGCTCAAAGGCTATGGCCTCGAAATGCCCAACATCGTGAAGAAAAAAGAAGAAGAATAAAAACAAAAAAAGCTGCGGCAACGCAGCTTTTTTTGTTCATCGATCCCCGGTAAACCGGGACTTCCGCTATCGCTCCAGCATCGATCATCCTTCGTCCGCCGATCCCGATAGCTATCGGGATTAGCGACGGCGGGCTTCATCCTTCCTGATCACCGCTTCCCGTTCCGGGCCCACGGAGACCAGCGTGACAGGGATGCCGGTCTCTGCCTCAATAAAAGCGATATACTCTTTCAGCCGGGCAGGCAGCTCATCAAAGT
>WFRO01000036.1 GCA_015486475.1 Bacteroidales bacterium | reverse complement strand
GGGTTGCCGGGGCCGGCACCGGCCTGACTGATATCGAAAGAGAAATACATCCTGTCATCATAATAAAAACGGATGGTCTCCGGGGTCCAGTCGATGGCATAAACATGGAAATCTGCGGAGGGCGGGGGCTGTACGGAGATGTGTTTCCCGTCCGACTTATGCTTGCCTGTGGCCGTATCGGCCCAGTGGCAGGTGCCGTATACCTTCAGGCTGTCACGCCCGAGGAACTCCATGATGTCGATCTCGCCGCAGCGGGGCCAGCCCACCTGCGGTATGTCGGTGCCCAGCAGCCAAATGGCCGGCCAGGTGCCCAGGCCATCCGGCACTTTGGCCCTTACCTCGATGCGACCGTAGCGCATGGAGAATTTTTTCTGCGTCGTGAGGCTGGCAGAGGTGTAGTCTGCATACTCCCGGTTGCGCTTCCAGTCCTTACTGCCGGGATCGTAGTTGGGGTTTTTAAATTTTTCTTTACGTGCGGTGATGACCAGGTAGCCGTTCTTTATCCGGGCATTCTTCTTTCTGGCCACCGTATAGTACTGGGCCTCTTTGTTGCGGATGAAGCCCTGCTCATAGCCCCACCGGCCCGCGTCGGGGAGGCCATGACCGTCAAACTCATCCGACCAGAGGAGTTTGCCATGGGAGAGGGGGGGTGTCCTTTGGGCATGGGAGGCTGGGAAGAGGATTGTGAGGAGAAAGAGAAATAAGGCTAAGTTTTTCATTGGATTATTTTTTAGGGATGATTGAAAAACGATGAAGCGATAAAGCGATAATGCGATGAAGCGAATATTTTTACGAAGAACGACAAATTTTTAACTTTTTATGTCATTTTAAAGATCCGTTCCATCAGTTGCCATTTCTCGTCGGCGCGAGCCTCGGGGGAGGTGTTCTGGAAGCGGGCCACGAAGGCTTCCCACTCTTTCTGGCGGGGCTTGCCGGCCAGCTCGGCCATGGCACGGTCATGGTCGAAGTCCGGGAGGGTGTCCATGATCATGAAGAGACGGTTGCCATAGAGCCAGATCTCCATGTCGAGGATACCCACCTCCTTCATCCCCTGCAGGATCTCCGGCCATACCTTTTGGTGCACTTCCATATACTGCCGGATCAGTTCCGGGTCGTTTTTAAGGGTAAGTGTTTTACAGTAACGCTTGAAATTTTTCATATGCTTTAAGTTATTACTCATTTTCAGGACTACTTTTAGCTCATTCTTTCCCGGACGCCCGTGGTTTTGTATAGCTTTTAATGATAATCGTCTCCCGCCAGGCTTTTTTTGCAGGAAGCCCTCCAACGGTCCAGTTCTGCTGCCATTTTCTGAACAATATCAGGGTGTTGTGCCGAGATGTCGGTGGTTTCATCCGGATCATTGACAATATCATATAATTCGTAGTGTTGTCCTTTATCCGGACTGTAGATCTTGTACCGGTTATTCATGAATGCCACCTGATTCCTGGATTCAAAGCCTATGGGTACAGGCCGTTCCTTCCAATCTCTACGGAGGAAAGGCAGCATGCTTGTACCATCGACAGGTTCCGGCTGATCCGGCATGGTAAAGCCAAGGATGTCCAGGATGGTGGGATAATAGTCGAGGGTGGAAAAAGGAATATCGGTGGCCCGGTGTTCTTTGATAACGGCCGGCCACACCATCAGTCCCGGTTCACGTATACCTCCTTCATACAGGGATCTCTTCCTGCCGCGGAGCCCGTTGGTGCTCCCCTGGTTTCTGCCTGTCCTGGTTTTACCTTCCGGACCATTGTCGGATGTGAAAAACAAGACAGTGTTGTCACGCACGCCTTTTTCCTTCAGGAACTTTCGCAGTCTGCCTATTTGTTCATCCATCGCCGTAATGGCACCGTAATAGTTTTGAACGTCTTCGGATCGTCCTTTATACATTGCTTTGTATTTTTCTCCGGTTAGTACCGGGAGATGCGGGGTGTGGAACCATATCACAGCCAGGAAAGGCTTTTTATTATGGATGGCCTTATCCAGAAAAGGGATAACCCTGTCCATGATAATACGTGAATCGTCCCCACTGAGGTTGTCTGTAGCTTTTTGTCCCGGACCGGTCCAGTAGGCTGTCCCGAAAGGTTTTCCCGGAGTTTTTTTCCCGATGCCGCCGGCAGAGCGGGGAGGCGTGATCATGGGATCCCAGGTGGGTACTTTTGACTCGGTGGAAAAGCAGACATCGAAACCGTTTTCCCAGGGAGGGGAATAGTCGACGGTATCCCGGGGCCCTCCCCTGTTGGCATCTTTTACCGTTTTTGTGAGGGTGCCTAAATGCCATTTCCCGAAATGGCCGGTAACATACCCTTTTGTTTTCAGTGCTTCTGCCAGGGTGATCTCCTGCTTTCGCATGTGTCCGACATTGGCAAAGAAAATGCCATAACGGTAGGGATGCCGCCCTGTGATACAGCTACCCCGTGTGGGAGAACATACCGGTGAGGAAGCATAAAAACGGTTAAATGCCAGGCCTTCGGAAGCCATCTGGTCCAGATGGGGTGTGATGCTGACAGGATTACCGTTGTAATGTGGGTCACCCCAACCCATGTCGTCTGC
>WFRO01000035.1 GCA_015486475.1 Bacteroidales bacterium | reverse complement strand
ATGCTGGAGCGGTAGCGGAAGTCCCGGCTTGCCGGGGAATATCAAATGACGATTGAACATCGAATACTGAATAATGAATTTTGGATGTAGATTTATGATTAACTACTTAATTAAAACTTAATTTAGCGACCGAAGGGAGCTAATTTCACGAGCGATAGCGAGTAAATTTCCACTTAATTTCATCCCGACGCAGTCGGGGTTAATTTCGTGAGGGCACAGCCCGAACTAATTTCGGCTGCGAAGCAGCTAAATAACTTTTAACTTTAGCTCACTTTTAACTTTTAACTTTTTTCAACTCCACACTCCAAACTCCACACTCCAAACTTAAATACCATGACACAAGAAAAAAAGAATACCGGCGATGTCCTGCGTGAGGCGGCAGGCAAAAAGATACGCGAGGTGCTGGACCAGAGTTACCGCGAGCAGGTGAAGGATGTGGATCGCCTGGAAGGCGAGCAACTGGTGATCACCCTGCTGGGCGACGGTCCCAAAAAAGAGGTAACAGAGGCCCTGACAGGACTGGACTATACCTCGCTCCCCACCGAGGAGGGCTTTGCCCCCGGCACCATCGTTCACAGCGTGCAGGAGAATATCTTCCTGGCCGACACGCCCTGGTTCGGCAAAAATATCAAAGTACCCTTCCGGCACATTGAAAAGACGAGTGATCTGATCCTGTGGTTCCCGGAGGATGATCAGACCCTGCCGCCGCCGGCGGAGCAGTTCCTGGAAGCTATCCCGGAGGAAGGCATCCCTGTCATCGCCGTGCTGCCCCCCTCCTCTGGGGGGACTGAGACAGGGCATCTGTATGAGGAGCTGAGTCTGGCGGAAGGCGTCGTCCCGCTGGTGGTGGATCCGGCCGATGAGGCGTCGGTGGAGCGTCTCAGCAATGAGATCGTCCGGCTCCTGGCGCAGCGCGACAAGGAGATGCTCTACCTGCGCATCGCCCAGTACAAGACGCAGACGGTCACACGGTGGGTGATGGCGGCGGCCGCCACGGCCCTGGGCATCGGCGCCCTGCCCCTGCCGGGTCCCGACAGTCTGCCCCTGACAGCGCTGCAGACAGGCCTCTGCCTGCGCATATCCTATGTTTTCGGCCACAACCTCTCCAAAGAGGATCTGGGGGCGCTGGTTACCACCCCGGTGACCGCCAGGGCCGGCCGCAAGCTGGCCACCCTCGCCGAAGGGTTCATCGCCCGCAGCAGCCGTCTGCCGGCAGGCGCAAAAACTGTGGCCGTCGCCGGCAGCCGCGGCGTGGTGGCCGCCGCCATCACCTACGGCCTCGGCATGGCCTGCTTCACCTGGTACCGCAGCGGCATGGCAGAGCAGGCCGCCGGACTGAAAGAGATGCTCAGGGAGTTTGCGGAAAAATATCTGAACGATGAACCCCACCTACGCTAAAGCTTCGGTGGGTAAAAGATGATCTATGAACGATGAATGATGAAGGTCGAACAGTCGAAGAGTGGGAAGAGTCTGAAAAGTGCAAAGAGCGTAGCGCGTAGAGCCGAGGGCATAGAGCAGATTCACCCAGCACCCAGCACCCAGCACCTTGCACCTTGCTCCCCAACTTTTAACTTTAGCTCACTTTTAACTTTTAACTTTTTTACAACTCCAACCTTTAGGCACTCCACACCCCAAACTTCCATCTATAATTTCCCGTTCACTTTAAATCTTTCCTTGCGGATCCTTATCTCCTCCGGCAGGGGCATGACCAGGGCGATCATACGTTTCTGGGTTTTCGGGCTGATCCCTTCGGCGGCTTTGCGGGCACAGGCATCCGCCTCGTCAAAACGGTTCATCCAGCGGCTGACGGCAGCGCAGTTGTAATACGCCAGCATCTTCACCATGCCGTTGGCCTTGCCTGAGGGATCGTCCAGGATCCTCTTCCAGATATCGAGGGCCTGCGCCAGGGTGCGGTCGCTCTCCCCGCCGGGCTCATACCGGTCCACATGAAATGCCACCCCCGTCAGCTCGGCCGCCTTCTGAAAATCCTTGTAAAAAGGGTTTTTTTTGCTTTTCAGCACAGCGATCTTCTGGCGGTAAGTAACAGGTGTGAACGCGAACCGGCTGTTCACAAGCTCTTTGGCCTGTTTGAGAACATTTTGGATACAGGCATCGAAGGCTTTCTGGTTCACGGCCCCGGATTCCCCACTGTATTTGCTCTCCAACTCGTTCTTTGAGAAAGTCCACATGCCGTACTTCACATACCGCGAGGCGGAGTCGGGCCGGAGCTGCAGGTGCAGGAGCACCTGATGACCGGACGTGGAGACCACCAGTTCGGCAGGGAAGTCATATTGTAGCTGATAATAATAGCCCTTCTCATTCTCCCCCGTGTTGACACGGTACACATCCTTGCTGACCAGTTGGGGGTCCTGCATGCCAAAATCTCTGAAGTTGACCTCTACCAGCAACTGTGCCGACGCGGGATCATTGACATATTTCAGCCCTGCGACGGGCACACGGAAATGGTTGTAATCGGGATCCTCCCTTTTCTGGGGTATGATCACTTGGCTGGAACAGGTCTTCACATCCTGCGACAAAGGCTGCAGAGGCAGACGCATATATTTCACCCTGACGGTTTCCAGGCCAATCTTCTGGGCCGGCAGCTCCGGGGATATTAACACAGAAAATAAGAAAGCCCCTATGAGATAAAAAGGTAAAAAACGGATTTTCATGGCTTTTGCACTTATAATTATGAATTCAATGAATTGTCCTGGTGTTAAGTCAACCTTAAAACAACGCATTATATAGCCTCCCCGCCTCCTGGCATCATAAAAAGTGTGGAGTGAGGAGTGTGGAGTGTGGAGTTAAAAGTGCCTAAAGTTAAAAGTTATAGGATTAGGTTATCACTTTATCTCATCCTGCCTACCGTCAGGCAGGCATCCCATTATCGCTTCATCGTCCCTATTCTTCCATTTTTCCAACATTCCATTATTCCATTATTCCATATATCCCCTTGTACCGAGGGGGCGCGAAGGGTAAAAGGTGTATTGCATGCGTCATAATTAAGTTGACATGTCACTATTCATCCTATACCGCTTATACGGCCGCCCTGACCCTGAGTTTCACATTTGCTCAAATACCACGCCAGAGCATCTTTCTTACTCTCAGGATCTCAACACTT
>WFRO01000034.1 GCA_015486475.1 Bacteroidales bacterium | reverse complement strand
ATTATTAACCTAAACCAACAATTTCTATGAAAAGAGTAGTGATCAGTTTATTTGTTGCGGTAGTGGCATTTGCCTTTACCGGGACCCTGCTTTTCGGGCAGGGGACCACTACTTCCGGTATCAACGGAAGGGTGGTGGATGATAAGGGGGAACCTCTCCCCGGAGCCACGATCGTTGCCGTGCATGTTCCTACGGGATCACAGTTTGGCGGGATCACGGATGACAAGGGATATTATCGTATTCCTAACATGAATGTTGGCGGACCCTACAAGGTGACCATCTCTTATGTGGGTTACCAGCCTTTTGTCAAGGAAGGGATCTATCTTACGCTGGGTCAGACCTTTCGTTTGAACGCCACGCTCAAGACCACGACCACTGAGCTGGCCGAGGTGGCGGTAGTGGGCAAGAAATACAGTTACAACGAGTTTGACGGCAACAAGACCGGCGCCGAGACGGTGATCAGCCATCAGGATATCGCCATGATGCCTACTGTGGAGCGGAGCATTGCCGATATGACGCGACTGACACCACAGGCCTCGGTGAGCGATAACGGCGCCATCTCCATTGCCGGGATCAACAACCGGTACAATGCCATCTCCATCGACGGGGCGGTCAACAACGACGTGTTCGGTCTGTCGCCCACAGGCACCAATGGCGGCCAGACAGGAGGCTCACCCATCAGCATGGATGCCATCGAGCAGTTCCAGGTGGTCCTGGCACCGTATGATGTGCGGCAGTCAGGTTTCGCCGGCGCCAGCATCAACGCCGTGACACGCAGCGGCTCCAACCAGGTGAAAGCTTCCGTTTACTATTACTTCCGTAACGAAGGACTGGCCGGAAAAACGCCTACCGATGATGAAAATGCCGAGCGGACCAAGCTGCCTGATTTCTCTTCGAACACCTATGGCGCCCGCGTCGGAGGGCCGATCATCAAGAACAAGCTTTTTTATTTCGTAAGCGCTGAGATCGGCAGGGACGAGACCCCCAAACCGTTCAACTTCAGTGATTACGGTGGTAACTCTTCCCAGGCACAGATCGATGCACTGGGCGACAAGCTGCGCAATGAGTTCGGATATGAGCCCGGTCCCTATCTCAATAAAAAAGCATCCCTGAACTCTAACAAGTTCTTCGGGCGTATCGACTGGAACATCAACCAGCATCATAAGCTGATGCTTCGTCATTCATACACTTATCTGGAGGCCAAGAAAGTTTCCGCTTCCAGTACCTATGCGTTGAGTTTCATGAACAACAGCCAGTACTTTCCCAGCAAGACCAATTCCACCTCGCTGGAACTGAAGAGCAACTTTGATCATTATTCCAACAATCTGATCCTGGGTTTTACGAATGTACGGGACGACCGGGATCCCCTGGGGCAGAACTTCCCCTCGGTAAGGATCTATGACGGCAGCTCCTCGATCTATTTTGGCTCGGAGCCTTACTCTACAGCCAACCAGCTGAACCAGAACGTGCTGACCATCACGGATAATTTCAATCTCTACAAAGGGAAACACACTTTTACCTTCGGGTTCAATATTGAGTATTCCCATACTTACAACCTTTTTATGCGTAAGAATTACGGTGAGTACAGGTACAGCACGCTGGAGGATTTCATGACTGTAAATGGCAGCGGTTTTGCCGATACGGCCGGGGTAGCTTCGGCTTACCAGTATGACCGGGGTTATTCGCTGGTGGACGATATCACGGGTGACGGTTCGAAGGCTGCTGCCGATTTCGGCATGTTGCAGTGGGGGCTGTATGCCCAGGATGAGATACAGATCAGCAATACCTTCAAGCTGACAGCCGGTTTGCGTATAGATATGCCTGTTTTCCTGCAGGATCCCAGGGAGGATGTGCATTTCAACGACTCCACAGTGGGTGTTCTCCAGGAGGCCGGCTGGGATATGCTGGGTGCCCGTGCTGGACAGATGCCCAAAGGGAAATTGTTGTGGTCGCCCCGTGTGGGTTTCAACTGGGATGTGCTGGATGATGAGTCTTTCCAGTTACGTGGCGGCTTGGGGATCTTCACCAGCCGTGTGCCGCTGGTATGGCCGGGCGGCTCTTACACCAACAATGGTGTGACCATCGGAGGTGTTTACGTACGGGACTCCTGGGGCTACTATATCCCCTTTGAGAGCCAGTGGAACCAGCAGTACAAAAGAGCGAATTTTGATCAGAAAGATCCTCCTTATGGCGGCCAGATGGACCTCTTTGCCAAAGACTATAAGTTTCCGCAGGTATTCCGTATGAACCTGGCTTTCGACAAGAAACTGGGATGGGGAACGGTGCTGACCGTCGAAGGGATCTACACCAAAACGATCAACAATGTGCTTTATTATAATATGAACGTCGCTCCCGAGCCCGATCATCATCTTACGGGCGCAGATACCCGGCCTTATTGGGACAACAGCAAGCTGGATCCCAACTACACACGCATCATGGTGGGAACCAACACCAGCAAGGGCTATACTTATAACATTACCGTCCAGCTGCAGAAAAAGATGAGCAAAGGTTTTTCGGGGAGTGTGGCCTATACGTTCGGTCGCGCCATGGCTGTCAACGACGGTACCTCTTCGCAGAACTCTTCCCAATGGAAGTATATGCTGCAGGTCAACGGTCTGAACAATCTCGGGCTCAGCATCTCCAGCTTTGATCTGGGTCACCGCATCGTGGCGTTCCTGAGCTACCGTGTTGAGTATGTGAAGCATCTGGCCACGACCATCAGTCTCTTCTATAACGGTCAGTCGGGGCATCGTTACTCGTATGTATACAATGACCGGGGTAAT
>WFRO01000033.1 GCA_015486475.1 Bacteroidales bacterium | reverse complement strand
GTTGCGGTAAACATCCCAGTCTTTGATCTTCTTGCGGGCCACGCCGCTGTCGATGGCTGCTTTGGCTACGGCCGGCGCCACGGTGGCGATAAGACGCGGATCCAGCGGTTTGGGGATGATGTATTCCCTGCCGAACGTAAGGTTCTTGGTGTCGTAAGCGATGTTGACCACCTCGGGCACCGGCTGCTTGGCCAGCTCGGCCAGGGCCCTGGCGGCGGCGATCTTCATCTCCTCGTTGATGGCCGTAGACCGTACATCCAGCGCCCCCCGGAAAATGAAGGGGAACCCCAGGACGTTGTTGATCTGGTTCGGGTAGTCGGAACGGCCGGTGGCGAAGATGATGTCCTTGCGGGCGGCGATGGCATCCTCATAAAGGATCTCCGGCGTGGGGTTGGCCATGGCGAAGACGATCGGATCCTTGGCCATGGTCTTGAGCATCTTCGGCGTCAGTACGCCGGCCACCGAGAGACCCAGGAAAACATCGGCCCCTTTGATCGCCTCCTCCAGGGTGCTGATGTTCCGGTCGGTGGCAAACATCCGCTTGTACTTGTTAAGGTCTTTACGTTTTTTGGTGATCACACCCCGGCTGTCCACCATCACGACATTTTCCCGCTTCAGGCCCATACTGACGTACAGTTTGGTGCAGGAGATGGCAGCCGCACCGGCGCCGTTGACCACCAATTTGAGATCCTCTATTTTCTTGCCACTGAGCTCCACGGCATTGAGCAGTCCTGCGGCAGAGATAATGGCTGTGCCATGCTGATCATCGTGCATCACGGGAATATCCAGATCTTCCTTCAGCCGTTCTTCTATCTCGAAGCATTCGGGCGCTTTGATATCTTCCAGGTTGATGCCGCCGAAGGTGGGGGCAATGAGCCTAACGGTCTCCACGAACTGGTCCACATCTTTGGTGGCGACCTCTATGTCGAAGACATCCACATCACCGAAGATCTTGAAGAGAAGGCCTTTCCCTTCCATGACGGGCTTGCCGGCTTCCGGACCTATATCTCCCAGGCCGAGGACGGCCGTGCCATTGGAAATAACGGCCACCAGATTGCTTTTGGCCGTGTACTTGTATACATCGTCAGGTTTGCTGTGGATCTCCAGACAGGGTACTGCTACCCCGGGGGTATAGGCCATTGAGAGATCACGCTGGGTGCTGTGAGGCTTGGTCGGGATCACCTCGATCTTTCCCGGACGTCCTTTACTATGATATTCAAGAGCATCCTTTTTACTGATTTTGGACATGTTTGTTCTGTTTTAACTAATATTATAAATTAACTTATCTACAAATCTAAGAATATTTGGATATCATTGTCATGATAAAAGCTATGCCGGAATATGTTTTACGATACTTTTTCGTTTTACAGGTTGTAAAACATATACTCTGAGGGTACAACCTTTCCAAGTTTATGATATTTTTACGTTGCGGTAAAATGATGGATATATCATTACCTAAATTTTATAAACAATTTAAAAATTAACATTATGTCAGCTATCAAACAAAAATTACAGGAAAAGATCGAAGGATGGCGTCCGCGTACCACCCGTCTGGTGAAGGAGTTCGGAGACGTCAAACTTGGAGAAGTGTCTATCGGTCAGGCTATTGGCGGCATGCGGGGTGTGAAATGCCTGGTGACGGATATTTCGTATCTCGATCCTTTTGAAGGCATCCGTTTCCGGGGATATACCATCCCCGAGGTGCTGGAAAAGCTTCCCAAACCGGCCGGAGCCGAGTATCCTACGGTAGAGTCTTTCTTTTATCTGCTGCTCACGGGTGACATCCCGACGGTGGAGGATGCCAATGAGATCGGCGAGGAATTCAAAGCCAGGGCCAAAGTGCCGCAGTATGTCTTTGACGTGATCAATGCCATGCCGGCAGATGCTCACCCGATGGTGATGTTCTCAGCAGCCATCCTCTCGATGGAGAAAGAGTCCATCTTCGCCAAAAAATACAAAGAAGGGATCAGCAAGATGGATTACTGGGATCCCACTTATGAGGATGCCATGAACCTGTTGGCCAAGCTGCCCGAGATCGGGGCTTATATCTACCGGAAGAAATTCAAGGGCGGCGATATCATTGCTCCCGATCCGAACCTTGACTTTGGCGCCAACTTTGCCCACATGATGGGTGTGCCTGCTCCTTATGATGAGCTCTCGAGGCTCTATTTCATCCTGCACAGCGACCATGAGAGCGGTAATGTGAGCGCCCACACGGGTCACCTGGTGGCCAGTGCCCTCTCCGATGTCTATTATGCTATCTCAGCCATGATCGACGGGCTGGCAGGACCGCTGCACGGTCTGGCCAATGAGATGGTGCTGCGCTGGATACAGGACGTGATGGATAAGATGGGTGGCAAGGTGCCCGACGAGGAGGAGATGAAGAAGTTCGTCTGGGACACCCTCAACTCAGGCCAGGTGATCCCCGGCTACGGTCATGCCGTGCTGCGTAAGACCGACCCGCGTTACATGGCACAGCGGGAGTTCAGTCTCAAACACCTCTCCGACGACCCGATCTTCGCCTATGTGGATATCCTCTACCAGGTGGTGCCGGACATCCTGCGCGAACACGGCAAGGCCAAGAACCCCTGGCCGAACGTCGATGCCCAGTCGGGTGTCATCCAGTGGCACTACGGTGTGCAGGAGTATGACTTTTACACCGTGCTCTTCGGCATCGGCCGCTCCCTGGGCGTGCTCTCCAACATCATCTGGGACCGCGGTCTGGGCTATCCCATCGAAAGGCCCAAATCGGTCACCACAGCCATGCTGGAAGAGGTGGCAGGGATCAAATAAACGATCGTACACATCCAATAAAAAAGGCCGGGGTTTCCGGCCTTTTTTATTGCGGTCAAACGTAATGGATCCCAAAAAACATGTAGGGGCACAAAATCTTGTGCCCCTACATATTCCTCCAAATAAAAAAAGATCCGCCAAAATCGGCGGATCTTTTCCATTCCATTCAGGAACATGAAGGAGCATACGTCCTGTGCCCCCGCATGTGTCGTATCATTATTTTTCTTCCTCTTCCCTGATGGCGGCCTGGGCGGCTGCCACGCGTGCGATGGGCACCCGGTAGGGGGAGCAGCTCACGTAGTTCATACCCACCCTGTGGCAGAACTCTACGGAAGAAGGCTCGCCGCCGTGTTCGCCGCAGATCCCCACCTTCAGGTTGGGACGTGTGCTGCGGCCTTTCTCGATACCTATCTTGATGAGCTGGCCGATACCTTCCTGGTCGAGCACCTGGAAAGGATCGTTCTTCAGGATGCCTTTTTCCAGGTATATGGGGAGGAATTTCCCGACATCGTCCCTGGAGTACCCGAAGCCCATCTGGGTGAGGTCGTTGGTGCCGAAAGAGAAGAACTCGGCCGACTGTGCGATCTGGTCGGCTACGAGGGCTGCCCGGGGTATCTCGATCATGGTGCCTACCATGTAGTCGATCTTTTCGCCCCGCTCCTCGAACACCTTCTCTACCGTGGTCCGGATGATCTCTTCCTGCATCTTCATCTCGTTGAGCGTGCCGGTGAGCGGTACCATGATCTCCGGCCGGGCGTTGACGCCTTTGGCCTTCAGGTTGAGGGCTGCCTCGATGATGGCGCGGGCCTGCATCTCGGTGATCTCGGGATAGGTGTTTCCCAGACGGCATCCGCGGTGTCCCAGCATGGGGTTGACCTCCATCAGCGCTTCCACTTTCTCTTTGATCTTCTCCACAGGGACGCCCATCTCTTCGGCCATCTCGCGCTGGTTCTCTTCCTCGTGCGGCACGAACTCGTGCAGCGGCGGGTCGAGCAGACGGATGGTCACCGGCAGGTCATGCATCACCTCAAAGATGCCTTCGAAGTCGCCCCGCTGTATAGGCAGCAGTTTTTCGAGGGCTTTGCGGCGTCCTTCCTCATCTTCGGCAAGGATCATCTCACGCATCGCCTTGATGCGGTCGCCCTCGAAGAACATGTGTTCGGTACGGGTCAGGCCGATCCCTTTGGCGCCGAATTCGCGGGCTACCTGTGAGTCGTGGGGCGTATCGGCGTTGGTGCGCACATCCATGCGGGTGTGCTTGTCGGCCAGTTTCATCAGCTCGCCGAAATCACCGCTCAGCTTGGGCTCGATGGTGTCGATCTTGCCTTCATACACCTCGCCGGTGGTTCCGTTGAGGGAGAGCCAGTCGCCCTCTTTCCACACTTTGTCGCCTACGCGCATGATGCGCTGCTTGTAGTCGATCTGTATGTTGCCGGCGCCGGAGACGCAGCACTTGCCCATGCCGCGGGCCACCACAGCAGCGTGGGAGGTCATTCCGCCGCGGGCGGTGAGGATCCCTTCGGCCACGTTCATGCCACGCAGGTCCTCGGGAGAGGTCTCGATACGCACCAGCACCACCTCTTCTCCTTTGGCGGCCCACTCTTCCGCTTCGTCAGCATGAAAGACCACCTTGCCGGTGGCGGCGCCGGGGGAGGCGGGCAGGCCTTTGGCGATCACCTGTGCTCTTTGGATGGCATTCTTGTCGAACACGGGATGCAGCAGCTCATCCAGCTTGTTGGGCTCGATGCGCAGGAGGGCTGTCTTCTCGTCGAGCATGCCTTCACGCAGCATATCCATGGCGATCTTCACCATGGCCTGGCCGGTGCGCTTGCCGTTACGTGTCTGCAGCAGCCACAGCTTGGCCTCCTGGATGGTGAACTCCATGTCCTGCATGTCTTTGGCATGCTTCTCCAGCTTGTCCTGTATCTCGTACAACTCCTGGTAGATCTCAGGCATGGTCTCCTCGAGGGAGGGATATTTGGTCCTTCGCTCTTCTTCGGAGATACCCTGCAGTTTGGCCCAGCGGAGAGAACCTTCTTTGGTGATCTGCTGGGGGGTACGGATACCGGCCACCACATCCTCGCCCTGGGCGTTGATCAGGTATTCCCCGTTGAAGATGTTCTCGCCGGTGGCGGCATCACGGGTGAAAGCCACGCCGGTGGCGGAGGTGTCACCCATGTTCCCGAAGACCATGGCCTGCACATTGACGGCGGTGCCCCAGTCGTCGGGGATCTTGTTCAGACGGCGGTAGAGGATGGCCCGTTCGTTGTTCCAGCTGTCGAAAACGGCCAGGATGGCGCCCCACAACTGATCCCACGGGTTGTCCGGGAAATCACGGCCGTTACGTTCCTTGACGGCCGCCTTGAAACGCTTTACCATCTCTTTCAGGTCATCCACATCCAGCTCCGTGTCCAGTTTGACGCCTTTCTTCTCTTTCAGCTCTTCCATGATCTCCTCGAAAGGATCGATGTCCTCCTTGGTCTTGGGCTTCATGCCCAGCACCACATCCCCGTACATCTGCACGAAACGGCGGTAGGAGTCCCAGGCGAAACGCGGGTTGTTGGTCTTTTTTGTCAGACCTTCCACGGCATCGTCATTCATGCCCAGGTTGAGGACGGTGTCCATCATCCCCGGCATGGAAGCCGGCGCACCCGAACGTACCGACACCAGCAGAGGGTTCTCCTTGTCCCCGAACTTCGATCCCATGATCTTCTCAATGTGATCGATCCCTTTCTCCACATCCTCTTTGATCAGTGCGAGCACCTTCTC
>WFRO01000032.1 GCA_015486475.1 Bacteroidales bacterium | reverse complement strand
TTTTTTCTTGTTGCCGGCACATCCTGAACCGAGCAGGAGCACTGCAAAAAGGAACGCTGCGAAAAACGATAAATGCTTCATATTTTTGATCTTTTTTTATGAATGATCGTGAACGACCCGTAAAAATATAATTAAATTTTCCAGCTGGTCCGCTTCTGTCAAAAAAATCCTTATATTTTACAAATCCTTCCCCTTACGGCATCTATCTTTTTTCTCAGCCGATCAGCCAAACAGCCAATCATTCCAATCAAAATTCATCCTTCGTCGTTCGTCATTCATCGATCATCGATCATCCTTCATCCTTCCTCACCTGTCTCACCACATCGATCACCGTACCGTCCACCCATTTGATGGCGGCAATGACCTTGTCGGTGAAAGCGGCTTTCCGGGGTTTCCCGCAGATCTTTTCCGCTTCCTCTTTCAGTTGTTCAATGCTTTTTACCGGCAGGTCCGAGCCTTTTACCTTTTCGATCAGGTCTTTTCTCCGGGGGTTGATGGCGATACCTCTTTCTGTGACGATCACGTCGATCAGTTCGCCGGGGCCGCAGAGGGTGGTCACCTCGTCCACCACTACGGGGATCCTGTCGCGGAAGAGGGGTATGGGCAGGATCACGGTTTTGGAGAACAGGCAGTTCTGCCATCCCCCGATGCCGTGGAGCAGGTATCCGTCCGAATGGGTGACAACATTGGCATTGAACTGCACATCCACCTCGGTGGCTCCCAGGATGACCACATCCACCATGCCTGCAAAGTTCCCTTTGCCGTGATAATTATAAGAGGTGAAAGGGCTCGTCCAGACATGGTTGGGATTCTCTGCCATGGAACGCACCCCTTCCAGGTCGAAGGTCTGCCCGTCGAGGATGTACTCCACCAGTCCTTCCTCGAGCATCGACACCAGGTATTTGTTACTTCCTCCCCGGGCAAAGCGTGCTTTGATGCCTTTTTCCTTCATGATCTCCCGGAAGTACTCTCCCACTGCGAGGGAGGTGCCGCCGGCGCCGGTCTGGAATGAGAAGCCCTCATGGATGATGCCGGTCACCTCGCAGAAACGGGCCGTCAGCTCAGCCAGGTAGAGCCGGTCGGGGCTGCGGGTGATACGTGTGGTGCCGGAGATGATCTTCTCCGGGTCCCCCAGCTTGTCCACCTCCACGGTGTAATCCACATAGTTGCCCTGTATCTGCCAGGGTACGCAGGGGAAGGGGACCATGTTGTCCGTCACCACGATCACCTTGTCGGCATATTGCGAGTCGGCCAGGGCAAAGCCCAGCAGTCCCGTGGCCGACGGGCCGTACAGGCCGTTGGCATTGCCGAAAGGATCGGCACAGGCCGCACCGATGACCGCGATGTCGATATGCACCTCCCCGTCCTGGACGGCCTGGTAGCGGCCTCCGTGGGAGCGCAGTACACCGGTGCCCTTCATCTTCCCTTCGGAGGCAAAGCGGCCCAGCGGCCCGTTCATGCTCCCCTCGATGTGATGGATGGTGCCGTCCTCAAGATAGGGGATAAGATGTTCGTGACAAGGGAAGGAGGCGGAGGGAAACCACCTGAGATCCTTTACGCCCAGCTCGTGGGCAATGTCGAAGATCATATTGGCCAGGTAGTCGCCGTTGCGGAAATGGTGATGGGTCGAGAGGGTCATGCCGTCGCGCAGGCCGGCTTTCACCAGCGCCTCTTTCAGGGAGGCGACCCTTTTGTCGCCATCCGGGGGGTAATCCCTGCAGCTGGGGAT
Source organism: Bacteroidales bacterium (assembly GCA_015486475.1). GTDB lineage: Bacteria > Bacteroidota > Bacteroidia > Bacteroidales > VadinHA17 > DRPN01. The sequence goes on along the minus strand of WFRO01000032.1, from coordinate 6,370 downwards.
GGGTGGGCCGTGCTTATGGCCGGTTGGAGCATATTTGCCCACACCCTGGTAGGGGATGACTGGCTTTCCATTGATCGCCGAAGGGACCATCCTTCCTGCAGCATTCCTCGTCCATGTTATTTCTTTTGCCATGATGCATTTTATATAAAGTAAGATAAAGTCGGATGATGCTCATTCTTTCCCTGGCAGCGATCCTGTTTCCTCGGCCAGGCGCATGATCCGTTCCGCCCGTTTCACTACCGGCGGGTCGATCATTTTGCTGCCCAGGGCGACCACCCCCAGTCCCTTTTCCCGGGCTTCCCGGAATGCTTCCATGATACGGGAGGCTTTTTCGATCTCCTCCGGTGTGGGGGAGAAAGCCTTGCGGATAACGCGTATCTGCCGCGGATGGATGCATCCCATCCCTTCAAACCCCAGCGCCCTGGAGCGCAGGGCATTGGCCTCCAGACCTTCCATGTCGGAGACATCCGAGAAAACAGAGTCGATGGGCTGTATCCCGGCAGCTTTGCAGGCATTGACCAGACGGGTACGTGCGTAGAAGGACTCTGTGCCTTCGGCCGTGCGCGCCACCCCCAGATCGGCTGTGAGATCTTCCAGACCGATGGCCATGGCCACCACCGACGGAACGGCTGTGGCAAGATCATAGGCCCGCTCCACACCCAGCGCGGTCTCGATGATGGGCATGAGGAACACTTCCTGCTCCCGGTCATGTTCTTTCAATATCTTCCGGTTGGTTTCATCAATAAGCCGCAGATCAGCGGGATCTTCGGCCTTGGGCACCAGGATCATGTGGACATTGTGGGGAATAACGACCGCCAGATCGCCCAGCCCTGCCGGCAGAGGATTGATGCGCACCATCCTTTCCGCACCGTAAAAATTCACCTGACGCAAAGCATTGCGCACCAGATAACGGGCCTCCTCCTTTTTGTCCGGAGCCACCGAATCTTCCAGGTCGAGGATGATGCCGTCCGGCTTGTGGATGCCTGCATTGAGCATCAGCGCCGGCGTATTGCCCGGCAGGTAAAGCCTGGAAAAACGGAAAGCGTCCCTGCGGGACGGATAGCGATTCTCCTGGAGCAGCGGCGGGAGATACTCCCGCGTTTCATCCGGCCGGATCATTTTGACGGCAGCCTCCAGCCGGGCGGCCAGCACGAGATCCAGCGAACCGCTGTCCACGATCCGGACGTGTGCATGGGGAATGCCGAAAAAGGAGAGCACCTCCCTCGTGAGGGCCTCCATACGGTCGCCGTACATGCTCTTTACCTTGGAGGTGAGGTCAACGACCAGACCTCCGGAGTCTTTGATCTCCAGAGTGATGCGGCAATCGGACCGCACTTTGCCGCCTTCATTGCCCACGCTGGATATAAGCTTGTCTGTGTCCTTCATATGCTACCGGTTTGTCCATGTAAAGTTAGGATGAAAAGAGGAAAATAAAATATGTTAAAGATCATTTTATGTTAATTTGTTATGGATCAGGCACTCCACATGCCGCATTGTCAAGGCAGAAGGCAAAAGGCAAAAGGCAAAAGGAAGTTCGATGTGGGAGCGAAGCGAAGATCCCGGTTTACCGGGGCTCGAAGCTCGATTAACTTTTAACTTTAGGCACTTTAGCGCACTTTAGGCACTCCAAGTACTCCACCCTCCACACTCCAAACTACCAAAAAGATGATGTATCTCATCTTTTCCGGGTTACCCAAATCACCAACCTTCCTGTAGGACAGGATTTTTTTTTCTTACTTTTATAGTGGATATTCGGTGGGGCCTGTACTGTTGGCAGGCGAGGCGCGTTATTCGCGCCGGCAGGAAAAGTACATATCTTCTTATGGCAGAAGGATGGATCGCATGGTTGTGTGCCGTTGCTTGGCAGGATGACTGTGGGTCCGGTGAAGGAAAAGGACTTTACAGATCCGTGGATGTGTAAGGTGCAGAGGGGAATTGTTCTGCCATGTCCGGAGGTTCCGTGCATCCGGAAGGCAGGATTGGAACGTGTAGAACGGAAATGGGTTGTCCCGGGTGAGCTGATCCCGGGAAGCAGGGATGTATTTGCCGGGAGGATGTTCATGTAGAGTATTGACCTGAAAAGGTTGTGTGATATTGTATTCATTTGGCAGGATGCCAATGGTGTGTGACTGAGCTGAGCATGCCGGCAACAGGGATGTCACCAGGGCGTTGGGAAAGGATCTTTGTCCTTTCAGGAAAGGCACCTGCGTGTTTTGATGCGATGCGTAAAAAACCTGAAAAGCACATGTGCCGGGGTATGCGGGCATGAATGGGAATTAAATTAATTTGTAATTGTTATTTAATTTAACGAATATTTGCCTATGAGGAAAGAATGACCTTGTCATACGCTTAACCAGCGAAAAAACTAACAACTAACTAATAACTAACTAACTATTAACTAAAACTATTTTATTATGGAAACGAAAACTACTGCTTTCAGCGTTCTGAAAGAGAACGAGGTCCAATTTCTGCAGTCCTTACTGGCCAAAGGGGGACCTGATGAAGAGGAATATGAGCTTTTCCTCGATTTTATCAGTCAGGTGGATGAGCAGGGTGCTCAGGAGATCAGAGAGGCGATCAAGCCTATCCTGAATGAAGAGACTATGATCGGCTTTGCCTTCACAAAACCTTATGGTTATGCCGGAGACTTTAAGATCATTGACATGATCTACGCGCAGAAGACGAACGAAGATCCCCGCTATACCAAATGGGACAAATGGTATCATGCACAGCATGCCGCCAAAGCAGTACGTAACAGAAAAGACTTTTTCAAGCAGGTGCTGGCGGAGTTGGATGAAGGTGCAGATCATCCCAAGGAAGTCCTGGTACTGGGCAGCGGTCCTGCCACCGATGTGTTTGAATATCTTACCGACCATCCTGACAGTGGTTTGCGTTTTGACCTGATCGACCTGGACCAGCGTGCCATTGACCATGCTAAGGAGAAAAATGCAAAATTCCTCGACCGTCTCAATTTCATCCGGATGAATGTGCTTCGTTTCCAGACACATAAATTCTACGATCTGATCTGGAGTGCCGGTCTTTTCGATTATTTCAAGGAAAAACACTTTATCTATCTGCTGAAAAAATACATGGCTTTTATCAAGGACGGTGCTGAGATGATCATCGGGAATTTCTCGGACGAGAACCCCTCCACCGGCGGGATGCATACCATTCTGGAGTGGCATCTTAATCAGCGCTCCCCCGAAGAGCTGGTCCACTACGCAGTAGAAGCCGGAGCAGAAGAAAAAAACGTCTTCGTGGACAAGGAACCCCTGGGGGTGAACCTTTTCCTGAGAGTGAAAAAACCTGCAAATCCTTTTAAAAATCCTGAATCTTTCATATCTTGGCTCACTATAAACAATAATTGATATGAATGATTTTTCGATCAAAGGAAAGTCATAGATCCCTTAGAGATAAAGAGGATGGAGCTTTGAACATTGAGATGAAGCTTCATCCTCTTACTTTGCGTTTTGTTGACGAACAGGCGCCGCTGGAAGAGGAATACCGGGATTTTTATTTCAAAGAGTCCGTACAGATGGTACGGATTACTTTGCTTTTAGCCCTGGCTTTCTATCTGATCTTTGCCTGGCTGGATGTCTCTATCACAGCCTCCCTGGATCCCTCCCTGGGATTGCCCATCCGCAGATATCTCTGGACCATCCGTTTTGCGGTGGTGGGGCCCTTCATTCTCTTCGTGTTCCTCCTTTCCTATTACCCTGTATTTAAGAAATATTTTCAGTTCCTGGTAGGCATGACCATGTTCGTGGCCGGCGGAGGGATCATCCTGATGGTATATCATGTCACGAGGATCGGGGTGTATACTTATTACGCAGGGTTGATGCTCGTTTTTATCTTCGGCTACACCTTCATACGGGCCCGGATCGTTCCGGCCACCATTGCCGGCTGGTCGCTGGTGATCATCTATGAGATCGTGGCCTATTTTCTTACGGATACGCCTCCTATAGAACGGGTGAACAACAACTTCTTCTTTATCTCTGCCAACGTGATCGGTATGGTGATCTGTTATTCCCTGGACAGGACCAACCGCCGTGACTTTTTCATGCGTAAGCTGCTCGAGGTGGAAAGGAACAAAGTGAAAGCCGCCAATGAGATCCTGGAGGAAAAGGTGCGTGAACGTACACGCCAGCTGGAGGAGACCAATGTGGAGCTGAAAAAGGAGATAGAGTTGCGTAAGCAGTATGAAAAAGAGCGTACCGCCCTGGAGTCACAGCTGATGCAGTTGCAGAAGATGGAGACCATCGGCACCCTGGCCGGAGGCATCGCCCACGACTTCAACAACATCCTTACACCTATCCTGGGATATACCGAAATGGCGTTGGAAGAGATCGAGGAAGACAATACGCTGCGGTTTGATATTGAGCAGATCAATCATGCTGCCATGCGGGCGAAAGACCTGGTGAAACAGATCCTTACCTTTAGCCGGCAGATGGATGTGGAGAAAAAATCCTCCGATCTGAAAGAGATCATTGAGGAAGTGCTGAACCTGGTCAAAGCCTCTTTTCCTGCCAATATCGATATCGTTACCGATCTCGACCATCCCTGCGGGACGGTCCTGGTGGATACCACACAGATCCACCAGGTGATCATGAACCTCTGCACCAATGCATCCCATGCCATGAGCCCCGAAGGGGGCACCCTCACGATCTCTCTCAACGAGAAAGTGCTGACCGCAAAGGATGTAAAGGATATGAACAACATTTCGCCGGGGAAGTATGCCTGTATCACAGTGAGTGACACCGGCATCGGTATGGACCAGCAGACCCAGAACCGTATCTTCGAGCCTTTTTTTACCAAAAAAGAGGTGGGAGTGGGATCCGGCCTGGGCCTGGCGGTGGTCCACGGCATCATCAACAGCTACCGGGGGGCGATCACGGTAGAGAGTGAACCGGGCAAAGGTACTACCTTTTATATCTACCTGCCCCTCTTTGAGGAACCCCAGGAACTGGAAGTGCCCAAGGAGTACCTGAAAGCAGGCATGGAACGCATCATGTTCGTGGATGATGAAGAGGAGATCACCTTTATCGGGAAAAAGATGCTTGAGAGCCTGGGCTATTCGGTGACCATACGCAATGACGGCAACAGGGCCTTTCAGGAGTTCAAAAGACATCCTGAAGATTACGACCTGCTGGTGACAGATCAGATCATGCCCGGTCTGCTGGGCACCAACCTGGCAGCAAAATTCAGACAGTTGAATCCGAAGCTGAAAGTGATCATCATTACCGGAGCCAAAGAGTCGATCAACGAGAAGATCATCAATGATTACCAGATCGACGAGCTGTTGTTGAAACCATTGAAATTGAGCGAATTCAGTAAGGTGATCCGGGACGTCCTGGACCATAATAACGATCAAAACAACTAATATATCATGGCAAAGATCATAGTGATTGATGATGAGCCGTATATCCTCCTCATGCTGAAAAAAATGCTCGAGAAGGAAGGACATCAGGTGGAGATGGCCACCAATGGCGTGGAAGGGATCAATCTCTATCATGAGAAGGGTGCCGAACTGATCATCACGGACATCGTAATGCCGGAAAAAGAAGGCCTGGAAACCATCATCAACCTTAAAACGGAAAATCCTTCGCTGAAGGTGATCGCTATCTCCGGCGGAGGCAGGGTCGATTCGAGGGAATATCTTCATTCCGCCCAGTTACTCGGCGCAGAAAGGATCTTCCAGAAGCCTTTCAAGAAAGATGAGATCGTGCAGGCAGTGAAGGACCTGTTGGGTGAATGACCCCGGTCTGACGGTTCATATCTTTTTTTTTACAGATACATCCGGATATTGTATATTCGTACAATATTTGCATAATTGATCGTCTTATTATTGTTCCTGTTTAAATCTTTTTATGATGAAAAAATATTTTCTTTTAGCGGTAGCTGTTCTGCTGGCCGCACAGGTTACGGTACGGGCTCAGGAAGCCCGGCTGATGCGTTTCCCCGACATCCATGGCGATAAGGTCGTCTTCGTATATGCCGGCGATCTTTACCTTGTCGGCGCCAATGGGGGCATGGCACGCCGGATCACCACCAACAAGGGGTATGAATGCTTTCCTCATTTTTCGCCCGACGGCTCGCTCATTGCTTTTACCGGGCAGTATGACGGAAATACCGAGGTCTTTGTGGTACCTTCGGAAGGGGGCATCCCCAAACGTATTACCTATACGGCCACCCTCGGCCGCGATGACATAGGCGACCGCATGGGACCTAACAATATCGTTATGGGCTGGACCCCCGACGGGAAAAACATAATCTATCGTTCCCGCCGTTATTCCTTTAATTCCTTTACCGGGCAGCTTTTCCTGGTGCCTGTCGAAGGAGGGCTCTCCAAAGAGATCCCCATTTCCAAAGG